>JAEELG010000124.1 GCA_016288775.1 Bacteroidales bacterium
AGTACGGTCTTCTCTGCCACTGAGCGAAGCACGGCCGCCGTTTCTTCGGGCAGGCCGCAAGACGGCACGTCTCCCTCGAAGGGGCGGCGGGCCATGGTGAGATATGCCACGCAGGCCTTCAGGTAGGCGCCGGCGAGGCCCGGATGCTTGTCGTCCTTGTGGAGCAGGCTGACCTTGTCGCGCGCCGCGGTGAAGGCGTCGCCTACCGGCATGCGCTCGGTTCCTGTGGCTGCGGCGAGCTTGGAAGATCCTTCGATCAACCTTTGGTCGAACTCCTCAAGGGACGCGAAACCGCCGTTGCTGACGCCGGGGTAGCCCCAGGTCGTCTCGACGAAGATGCGGCAGCCGGGGCTGTTCCGGAGCACCCTGAAGCAGAGTTCCGTGTAGGCCTCGCGCACATCGCGGTACTGTTCCGGGTCGGCGGCATAGCGTGCCGGCTCCTGGCTCTGGCCCTGGATGAAGGCGTATTCGAAGCCGCCCTCGTCGCACATGCGGCCGGTCATCTCGAGTGCGGAGTGCTGGCGGAAGGACTGCCCGCCCTTAAGGGATATCCACTCCCTGAGCAGGAGGCCCTGTGAGAACGCAATCTGCTGAAGGAGAACGGGCGCGCTGTAGTAGTAAGTGAAGGAGTTGCCGATAACCAGGATCTTTGCGGTCCTGTCCGGCTCGCGGGTTCCGAGCGGGGTGATGCTCCAGGGCGTGTAGTGGCCGCCCTTGAGCCCGGTGACGTTCTCCGGATCCGTGGCGTCCAGCGTGCTGCCGTCCACCGCCTTGCTGCTGCTCACCACGCAGCGGAACCGCAGCGAGTCGCTCACCGCGTGCTTCAGTTTGAACACGTGGCTGAACACGGTGGGATGCTTGACTCCGGGTTCGATGGTTACGATGTCGCAACCGGTGTCGGACACCCATTCGCCTCCGTCGAAAACCTCCACCCTGTAGTGGCGGGGGGCCTTTTCGCCAGTGTTCTCGATGGTTACCCTGAACTGCACGTAGCTTCCGGCGGGCAGGCCTTCCGCAGCGCGGGCGAACTCGAAGGCGTCGCCCTTGACCATGCCGCTGCGGACCACCGCCGCCCGGCTCCCGAAGAAGCACAGGCACGCGGCCAGCAGCAAAAACAGATGTTTACTCCGCATACAGTTTGATGATATTCAGTATAACTGCGGATGCCTTCTGCATACTCTCTACGGGCACCCATTCGAATTTGCCGTGGAAGTTGAGGCCCCCGGCGAAGATGTTGGGGCAGGGAAGGCCCTTGAACGACAGGTTGGCGCCGTCGGTGCCGCCGCGTATGGGCTGGATGCGGGGCTTCACGCCCGCCATCTCCATTGCGCGCACGGCCTTCTCCACTATGTGGTAATGAGGCTCCACCATCTCGCGCATGTTGTAGTACTGGTCCTTGATTACCGGGTTCGCGGTGCCCTCGCCGTACTTGCGGTTGATGAAGTCGCAGCACTCCTGCATCACGGCCTTCTTGCGCTCGAACAGCGCGCGGTCGTGGTCGCGGATGATCCAGGTGACCGTGGTCTCCTCCACGCTGCCCTTGAATCCCACCACGTGGAAGAAGCCCTCGTAGTTCTGGGTGAGTTCGGGGCGCTGCTCCACCGGCAGCAGGCCGATGAGTTCCCGCGCCACCAGGATGGAATTCAGCATCTTGCCCTTGGCGTAGCCGGGATGCACGTTGCAACCCTGGATGCGCACCACGGCCGAAGCTGCGTTGAAGTTCTCGAACTCCAGCTCGCCGACCTCGCCGCCGTCTATGGTGTAGGCGTAGTCGGCACCGAAGCGCTCAACGTCGAACTTCACCACGCCGCGGCCTATTTCCTCGTCGGGCGTGAAACCTATCTTGATCTCGCCGTGTTTGAATTCGGGATGCTCCACGATGTACTGCACCGCGTCCATGATTTCCGCCACGCCGGCCTTGTCGTCGGCGCCCAGCAGGGTGGTGCCGTCGGTGGTGATCAGGGTCTCGCCCTTGTGTGCGAGCAGCTCGGGGAACGCCTCCGGGTCGAGTTTCAGCCCCGGCACACCCTTGAGTTCGATGGCGCTGCCGTCGTAGTTCTTGATTATCTGCGGTTTGATGTCCTTGCCGCTCGCGTCCGGAGCCGTGTCTACGTGGGCTATGAAGCCCACCTTCGGCGACTTGCCCCCGTCGTTCGCCGGGATTGTCGCCATCACGTATCCGTACTCGTCGAGCGTGGCTTCCACGCCCAGGGCCTGCAGCTCGTCGCGCAGCATGCGGAGGAGGTTCAGCTCCTTGGCCTCCGACGGCTGGCTCTCGCTCTCTTCGTTGCTCTGCGTATCCACCGCCACGTACCTTAAAAACCTGTCTAAAAGCTTTTCCATATTATTTGGTTGATTTTTTCATCGATGCGTAAATCATGTAGCCGCAGATGCAGAGGAAGGGAACGACTGCAATCAGTTCTGCGGGAGCGGCGCCGGATGCGAGCGGAGTGTTCCAGCCGCTGAGGAACCAGTCGACGCCTGCGAACTTCAGGATGGCGGAGACGACTCCCATCAGCGCGCCGCCGGCGATGAAGCCGCTGGCGATCAGCGTACCCTTCTCGCTGCGCTGCCGGTTGACCTCGGCGACCTTGCTGCGGCTGCCTACGAACCAGGCGATCGCGCCGCCCACCAACAACGGCAGGTTGAGGTCGATGGGGATGAACATGCCCAGGCAGAACGCCAGCGCCGGCACCTTGAACACGGTGAGCAGGATTGCGATCACCGCGCCAATGCCGTAAAGCAGCCAGGGGGCGCTTCCGCCGTTCATCATGGGCTGGATTACCGCCGCCATAGCGTTGGCCTGCGGGGCCACGAGCGCACCGTCGCCGGTGAATCCGTAAGTCTTGTCGAGCACCATCATCACGCCGCCAACGGTAGCCGCCGCCACTGCCACGCCGACGAATTTCCAGGCCTCCTGCTTGCGGGGCGTCGTGCCTATCCAGTAACCGATCTTGAAGTCGGTGATCAGGCCTCCGGCGGTGCTCAGCGCCGTGCAGACCACGCCGCCTATAACCATTGCCGCCACCATGCCGGCGTTGCCCTTAAGGCCAACCGCAACAAGTACTAAAGCGGTGATAATCAGCGTCATGATGGTCATTCCGCTCACCGGGTTAGTGCCCACGATTGCGATGGCGTTGGCGGCCACGGTGGTGAACAGGAACGCGATTACGGACACGATCAGCAGCGCCACCAGCGCCTGCCAGATATTGTTCACCACGCCTCCGAATCCGAAGAAGGCGAAGATGGCCAGCAGGGCGATGGCGATACCGAAGATGACGGTCTTCATCGGCAGGTCTTCCTGCGTGCGCTCCACGGATGCGGTTTCGGTGCCGGGCTTGCGGCGGAATTCGCCCACCGCCAGGCCAACGGCGCTCTTGATCACGCCGGCGCTCTTGATGATGCCGATGATGCCAGCGGTCGCGATGCCGCCGATTCCGATATGGCGTGCGTACTCCTTGAAAATCTGCTCCGGAGCCATCTGGCCCACGGTGGTGGCGATTCCGGTACCCATCAGGTCAATGACCTGCCCGCCCCAGATGAGGTTCATCAGAGGTATGATAATCAGCCACACCAGGAACGAGCCGCAGCAGATGATGAACGCGTACTTGAGTCCGATGATGTAGCCCAGGCCGAGCACGGCCGCGCCGGTGTTGAGCTTGAGCACGAGCTTGGCCTTGTCGGCGACAACCTGGCCCCAGTGCATCACGGTGGAGCTAAGTGTCTCAGCCCAGGTGCCGAAGGTGGCGACCACGAAGTCGTACAGACCGCCCACCAGGCCCGCGATAACCAGCGTGCGGGCGCTGCTGCCTCCGCTCTCGCCGCTCACGAGCACCTGTGTGGTTGCCGTGGCCTCAGGGAACGGATACTTGCCGTGCATCTCCTTAACGAAGTACTTGCGGAACGGAATCAGGAACAGGATGCCCAGGGCGCCGCCGAGCAGCGAACTCAGGAACATCTGCCAGAAATTGACCTCCAGGCCCAGTATGTAGATTGCCGGCAGCGTGAAGATGGCGCCCGCCACCACCACGCCGGAGCACGCTCCGATGCTCTGGATAATCACGTTCTGCGCCAGTCCATCCTTCTTGCCCAGAAGGCCCGTAACGCCCACTGCGATGATTGCAATGGGGATTGCGGCTTCGAACACCTGGCCCACCTTGAGGCCCAGGTATGCTGCGGCGGCGCTGAAAAGAATTGTCATCAAAAGGCCCATCGTGACCGAATACGGCGTCACTTCGAGGGGCTTCCGGCCGGGGCCCAGGAGGGGCTTGTACTCCTCGCCCGGTTTCAGTTCCCGGTGTGCATTCTCGGGAAGGCTCATATTTTTGTTTTCGTTCATGATAAACAAAGGTACGCAAATTATATAAAAATATTATATTTGTGAGTCAAAGATTACCAATTATTTTAATAACTGATACTAACCATTTTTTAACTCTCATGAAACTGCAGAAGAAAACAGGAATCTTCATCTTGCTGTTCCTGCTTGCCGCCTTCTCCGCCGGAGCTCAGGTGACAGGCAGCGTGCATGGCAAGGTTGTGGATTCGGCCGGCATTCCGGTGCCGGGAGCAGGTATTATCATCAAGGGTACGAATACGGGCGTCTCGTCCGACCTTGACGGTAATTACTCCATTGCAGCTCAGCCGGGCACCGTTCTGGTGGTGTCGTCGCTGGGCTACAATCCCATAGAGGTAACGGTAGGCCGTTCCTCGGTGCTCGACATCGTTCTGGAAGAAGAGAACCAGATGCTTAACGAACTGGTGGTCGTGGGTTACGGCACCCAGAAGAAGGCCAACCTCACCGGCGCAGTGTCCGTCGTCAAGGCCGACGCCATCAAGGACCGTTCGGCCCTCGACGTGGCCCACATGCTCCAGGGTACGGTTCCCGGCCTCAACATCACCTCCGCCTCCGGCCGTCCCGGCCAGGCCGCTTCCCTCAACATCCGAGGACGCAACTCCATCAACGGAGGCAGCCCTCTCGTGCTGATCGACGGCGTGGAGAGCGACCTCCAGTACATCAACCCCAACGACGTGGAGAGCATCTCCGTCATCAAGGATGCGGCCGCGGCCGCCATCTACGGAGCAAAGGGTTCCGCCGGTGTGATCCTCGTGTCCACCAAGAACGGCAGCTCCGAGAAGGAAGGCCGCGCCACTGTCCGCTACAGCGGCCGAGCAGGCTGGACGGCACCCACCGCCTCCACCGACTGGGAGACCCGCGGCTACTATTCCGTGTACCTCAGCAACATGTTCCTTCGTACGTACAACGGCTCCGACCTCTACAGCTATTCCCAGGAGGACATGCAGGAACTGTGGGAGCGTCGCAACGACGTGGTCGAGAATCCCGCCCGCCCCTGGGTGGTCATCAGCCAGGACCAGAACGGCAAGGACGTGTATAACTACTACGCCAACACCGACTGGTGGCACGTCCTGTACAACGACAACAAGCCTACCACCAGCCACTCCCTCTCGGTGTCCGGCGCCACCAAGCACGTCAACTACCTGATTTCCGGTGCATACACTTACGAGCAGGGTATGTTCGCCATCAATCCGGACAAGTACCAGCGCTACAACCTCCGCATGAAGCTGGGCGCCGACGTCACCAAGTGGCTGCGCATAGGCAACAACCTGAGCTTCTTCAGCAGCTCCTATTTCTATCCCGGCCGCGGCGGCATCAACAACTCCCTCTACGGAGCTTCCGCACACGCGCCCGCCAGCTACCCGGCGGTCAACCCCGACGGCTCCGCCCTGTATAAGACCAAATACAACGGCAACGCTTTGATGGACGGCCTCATGATGGCCCTCACCAACGGTGACAACAACACCGACAAGGTGGACAACATCAGCAATACCGTGGATGTGACCATCAAGCCGTTCAACGGGTTCACCATCAAGGGCGACTACACTTACGCCCTCAAGATCACCCGCTATCTCAACCGCACCATGCCCGGCGAGTATTCCACCTATCCCGGCGTGATCGAGACCATCGACACCGGCGCGGCATTCGAGAACAAGCTCTCCGAGACGTTCAACACCAACACGTATCAGGCGGCCAACCTTTACGCCACCTACGAGCACAGCTGGAAGGATACCCACAACCTCAAGCTGATGGCCGGTGTGAACTACGAAACCAGGTGGATCAAGGATATCGGCGCCATCGGCTATTACCTCTACTCGCTTGACCTCAACGACCTCGACCTCACAGGCGTGGACGCCGAAGGCAACAAGCGCATGGAGGTGTCCGGCGGCCAGAACGAGTACAAGACCGCAGGCTACTTCGCCCGTCTGAACTACGACTACAAGGGCCGTTACCTGTTCGAGGCCAACGCCCGCTACGACGGTTCTTCCCGCTTCCTCCGCGGCAGCCGCTGGGTGTTCTCGCCCTCCGTCTCCCTCGGTTGGCGCGTGTCCGAGGAGCCTTTCTTCGCTCCCCTCAGGACCTGGTGGGACAACTTCAAGATCCGCGCTTCCTACGGTCAGCTCGGCAACCAGCAGATGAGCGAGTACTATCCCGCCATCCGCACCATCTCCACCGACTCCGCCTCCAGCTATCTGCTCGGCGGACCCAAACCGTCGCTGGCGAGCATCTCCGCTCCGGTTTCGTCCGGCCTCACATGGGAGCGTTCCATCCAGGGCAACATCGGCGTTGACCTGGCGTTCCTCGGCAACCGCCTGACCTTCTCCGGCGAAGGTTACATCCGCGACACCAAGGACATGCTTACCGCAGGCGAGGTTCTCCCCGCAACCTACGGATACAGCTCCGCACCCAAGGAGAACGTTGCCGACCTGCGCACCATGGGTTATGAGCTTTCGCTCGACTGGAGGGATTCCTTCAAGCTCGGCGGCAAGCCCTTCGACTACAACTTCGGCGTCCTGTTCAGCGACTACGTGTCCTACATCACACGCTTCAACAACCCCGACAAGCTCTTTGCGAAGAACTACTGGGTGGGCCAGAAGTACGGCGACATCTGGGGATACCACATCGACGGCCTCTTCGCCTCCGACGAGGAAGCGGCCAACTACGGCGTGGACATGTCCAAGGTCAACGGCATCATCAACGCCAGCACCGGCGACATCAACCCCGTCACCGGCAAGCCCGGCGTCAGGGCCGGCGACCTCAAGTACGCCGACATCAGCGGCGACGGCGTGATCAGCCAGGGAGAGGGACGCGTCGATGCAAGCGGCGACTACCTCATCATCGGCAACAGCCAGCCCCGTTACAACTTCGGTATCAACATGGGCGCCTCCTGGGCGGGATTCGACGTTTCCGCATTCTTCCAGGGCATAGGCCACATGGACTGGTATCCCCAGTATGAGGTTCGCCAGTTCTGGGCACTTTACGCCAGGCCGTTCTGTACCTTCATCCCCCGCGACTTCCAGAACATGTACTGGACCGAGGAGAACCCCGACGCCTACTTCCCGCGTCCCCGCGGCTACGTTGCCGGCGTGGGCAAGGGTCGTGAGCTCACCGAGACCAACGACCGCTACCTGCAGAACATCGGTTACCTGCGTCTCAAGAACCTGACCGTTGGTTACACCCTTCCCGACAAGATCACCCGCAAGGCCGGCATTTCCCAGCTGCGCTTCTACTTCACGGGCGAGAATCTCTTCTACTTTGCTCCGGGCCTGCACTCCAAGTACATCGATCCGGAAATGGCGCAGACCAACGGCAATCTCCGTATTTACCCTTGGCAGAAGACCTTAATGTTCGGCATAGACATCACCCTTTAAATGAATGCGCTTATGAAAAAGATAGCATACATACTGATTTGCCTCCTGGCCGGATTTGCATTCACTTCCTGCGACGACCTGCTTGACGCAGTTCCCAGGGACCGCATGTCCCCGGAGACCTTCTTCAAGAATGAGGATGAGCTCCACGCGTTCAGCATGAATCTCTATACCATGTTCCCGGCCGGCGGCCTGTTCATGGAGGATGCTGACACATATATCCAGATGGGCCTTACCGACGAACTCAAGGGCACCCGCCAGATCGAACCTTCCGGCAACGGCTGGAGCTGGGGCAACCTGCGCAACGCCAACACCATCCTGGAATACCTTCCCAACTGCAGCGACGTCCAGACCCGCACCAAGTACGAGGCCCTGGCCAAGTTCTTCAGGGTTTACTTCTACTTCGACAAGGTGAAGCGTTTCGGCGACGTTCCCTGGTACGACAAGCCCGTGGGCTCCGCCGACACCGAGCTGCTCAACCGTCCCCGCGACCCCCGCGAGTTCATTATGGGCAAGATGATCGAGGATATCGATTTCGCAATCGAAAACCTGCCTTCTACCAAGAGCGCATATGAGGTGACCAAGTGGACCGCAATGGCCCTCAAGTCCCGTTTCCTGCTCTTCGAGGGAACCTTCCGCAAGTACCACACCGAGTTCGACTACGGTGCAGGCGCCCACGATGCCAAGTGGTACCTGGACGAGTGCGCCAAGGTGTCCGAGGAGTTCATGGCATCCAGCGGCTACACCGTCCACACCGACGGCGGCGCCAAGAAGGCTTACTACAACCTCTTCACCACCCTGAACGCCACCGACCTTATGGACGAGGTGATCCTGGCCCGCGACTACAATGCCGCATACAACGTTGCCCACAACTCCAACAACACCATGAATTCGGCCACCATGGGCCGTCACGGCATGACCAGGAAGCTTGTGGCCAGCTATCTGATGGCAGACGGATCCCGTTTCACCGACCAGCCCGGCTGGGAGACCATGGACTTCGTCACCGAGACCCAGAACCGCGATCCCCGTCTGGCCCAGAGTATCCGTACTCCCGGCTACACCAGGCTCGGCGACACGGCTCCCTGCGCCCCCAACTTCCTCCACTGCATGACCGGATACCACCCTGCCAAGTACGTGATCGGAACCGACAAGGACGTATACAACGGCTGTGACATAGACCTCATCATCTTCCGCGCCGGCGAGATCCTGCTGAACTTCGCCGAGGCTAAGGCGGAGGCCGGAACCCTCACCCAGGCCGACCTTGACAAGTCCGTCAACAAGCTCCGCGACCGCGTGGGCATGCCTCATCTCGACATGGCGGCAGCCAATTCCAACCCCGATCCGTTCCTCACCAACGCTGAATGGGGCGGCTACCAGAACGTGAGCGGCTCCAACAAGGGCGTGATCCTCGAAATCCGCCGCGAGCGTGCCATCGAGCTCTGCCAGGAAGGCCACCGCTACTACGACATCATGCGCTGGAAAGAGGGCAAGATCTTCGAGAAGCAGTACTACGGCATGTATTTCCCCGGCCCGGGCGAGTACGACCTCAACCAGGACGGATTGCCCGATGTCCTGCTCTACACGAGCGACAAGGCCCCGTCCAGCACCGCTCCCGCACAGTACAAGATAGGCAGCGCCGACTTCCTCCTGAGCAACGGCGAATCCGGCAACGTGAATCCTTTCAAGGGCCTTGCCTGCCACTGGAACGAGAACCGCGACTATCTGTATCCGATTCCTTACAACGAGCGCAGCCTTACCGGCGGTGCACTCTCCCAGAATCCCGGTTGGGACGACGGTTTAACCTTCTAAGATGCGATACGGTATGAAAAAGATATTTAGATTTATTCTGCCTCTGGCCCTTTCCTTCCTCGCATGCGCATGCGGGGAGAAGGAACCGGTCGGCGGTCTCCTGAAGGGCGTGTTCTATGCGGACATTCCCGGCGACAAGGCCGTCGTGACCCTTCCTCCGGGAGCCACAAAATCCTACAATGTGCGGGTCGGTGCCTTCCAGGGCAACGTCTCCGACGTGGTGATGAACTTCGCCCTCGCCGCCGATCCCGACAGGGTGGACGCCATCAACCAGCAGAACGGAACATCCTATGTGATGTGCCCCGGTTCCGCTTTCGAGTTCGTTTCCAATGAAGTGATGATGCCCCGCTACGGCAAGGCGTCCACTACGGCCCGCGTGAAGATCAGCGCCTCCGGCCTGGATGCCGGCAAGACTTACGTCCTGCCCGTGGGTATTGAAAAGGCTACCGGCTCCGAAAACTGGGAGGTGGCCGATACCCTGGCCGGCTACGTGGTCTTCCAGCTCAGCGACTTCGATCCCAACGGTCCCGGCACCGAAGGCAATCCTTACGCTATTTCTTCGGCAAGCGACCTCAAGGAGATGAAGGGCAAACTGGTGGAAGGCAGCATGGTTTACTTCCGCATGGACGCCGACATCGACATGTCGGGCGTGAGCGACTGGACCCCCGTCTGCGAGGTTTCGCCGTACAAGCCGTTCACCTTCGACGGCGACGGCCACACCATCTCCAACTTCACCGGTACTACCAGCCTCTTCGGATGTGTGGCCGGAAAGATTTCCAACCTCGTCGTCACCAACGCCAACATTACCAACGCTGCAGGTCCTGCAGGTATCCTCGGCGCCTATGGCGGCGAAGCCGGCAACCCCGTTGCGGTGGACCACGTGTATGTGCAGGGCAAGATTACGAATACCGTAGCCCATGGCACCGGCGGTCTGTTCGGTATCATCACCGAGGCCACCATCAACGCCTGTTCCGCAGATGTGACCCTTGTAGCTACCGGCAAATATGACGTCGGTGGCATCTATGGCTACGACAACACCGATACGGACAAGAAGAGCGTCATCTCCAACTGCTGGACCGCCGGCGACATTTCCGGCAACCGTATGGTCGGCGGCATTGCCGGCATGATGTCCTACAAGGAATCCGAAGCCACCATCAAGAACTGCTACTCCACCGCAAAGGTGCACGCGCAGTTCAAGTACGCTGGCATCGCCGGCGACGCCATCATGGGCCTCAAGGGCGACAACGCAACCAAGTCCGCCAAGAACCACATCGAGGGCTGCATCGCCTGGAACGAGGCTCTGTTCTCCGACGTGGCCGACGAGTCCGTGCACTACAGTGCCGGCGCCATCGTGGGCTTCACCTCCCTCAAGAACTACCATGTAGACTGCTACCGCAAGGCCGACCTCTCGTTCAGCGACTGTCCCGGCAACGGCAGCAACGTGCTCGTGGACCAGGCCAACTCGTCTCCCGATTCTCCTCTCGTGGAGGTCGCGGTCAGCGCCGGTTCCACCAACTACAACTTCCCTTATCACGGCAAGGCAGCCGCCAAGGACGCTACGGCATCCCAGGTGGCCAAGAACCTTGGCTGGGACGAATCCATCTGGGATCTCTCCGGCACACTGCCGTTCTTCAAGGGCGCATCCGCACCCGTGGAGAATCCCGACGTCAACCCCGGAGGCCAGCTCCCGGATTTCCCCGATAACGAGTTCTACAATTAAACAGGATCAGGTATGAAAGCATTTAAATATTTCGTAGTATTGCTCGCCGGTCTGGCCGCCATTTCCTGCAACAAGGAAATCGGCAATGAGCTGCCGGCACCGCAGGACGAGACGGGCCTGATTACAATCAGGGCTACCATGCCCGAAGGAGACCTTACCAAGGCCGGAGCCCACGTGGGCTTCTCCTGGTACTGGTCTGCCGGTGACAAGCTCACCGTGATAAGTGAAGAGGGCTCCGAGGTGTACACCATCAAGGAAGGCTTCTCCGCAAAATTCGCAGAGTTCGTGGGCAAACCCGTTGCGGGCACCAAGTTCACCATCATGTTCCCCAACGACAAGGCTGCAAGCACCGACTTGAGCAAGCAGACACAGGCCGGGAACGACAATTATGACCACCTGAAGTATGTCGCTTCGCTCAACAACGTCGACGACTACCTCAGCTTCAGCTTCAGCCCCGAGTGGGCGGCCGAACACGGCGGAACCCTCAGCCAGACCGGCGTGCTCAAGATGGTCATCGCCCTTCCCGACACCGTCAGTGCAGTTACCAACATTGTCCTTGCCGCCGATTCGCCCCTGTTCTACACGAGCAACGGCGACACCAAGGCCAACAGGCTTGAACTTGCGCTGACCGACGCGAAGGCCGACTCCAAGCATAACGTCACCGCGTGGATGACCACTTCCTGGAACGAGGCCGTGGTTCCTGCCGGAACAAGCCTCTCCCTGTCGGTCAAGACCGACAAGAATTCCATTGAGAAGGAAGTCGTGTTCACCAAGGAGGGCAAGCTCATGAGCGGCAAGGTGAACACCTTCAACTCCGACGCCAAGGGCTGGATGCTGCCGAGCCACTACGCCTCCGGCAAGGGTACCCAGGATAAGCCCTGGGTAATCAAGACCGCCGAGCAGATGACCTACATCAAGGACGACCTTGTTGAGGGCGAGATCCGCTACTTCAAGCTGGGCGCCAACATCGACATGAAGGACATCAAGGACTGGACTCCGCTCAACGCGGCCAGCCCGTACAAGAAGCAGATCGACTTCGACGGCGCAGGCTACACCATCTCCAACTTCAGTTGCTCCGCGGCGTCATACCCGAGCTTCTTCGGTGTGCTCTACGGCAAGTGCCACGACGTCAAGTTCACCAAGGCTGTCATCAACGCCAGCACCAAGGGCTGCGGCGTCCTGGGCGGCTACGGCGGCACCACCGGCCTGCCTTGCGAAGTCAATAAGGTCCATGTACAGGGTACCATCACCAGCACTGCCGGCAACAACGTGGGCGGCTTCTTCGGAACGGCCCGCGAGTGTACCATCACCGCCTGTTCCGCCGATGTCGTGATCGAGGCGAAGGGTCAGATGGTAGGCGGCCTGTTCGGCCTCGACGCCGGTCTCGGCGTGACTGTACGCGACTGCTGGACTTCGGGATCCATCACATCCACCGCTTCGATCGTCGGTGGTATCTGCGGCGACCTCGTGGCCAAGGGCAGCTCCATCATCAACTGCTTCTCCACGGCGTCCGTGACCACCCAGTTCATATT
This sequence comes from Bacteroidales bacterium, assembly GCA_016288775.1. GTDB lineage: Bacteria > Bacteroidota > Bacteroidia > Bacteroidales > UBA932 > Cryptobacteroides. The sequence goes on from JAEELG010000124.1 coordinate 12,784, forward strand.
TGGCGGTATCGTGGGACGTGCCGTTGCCGGACAGAAGTCCAGCAAGAGCAACTGTACCAACCAGGATCCCCAGAACCACATCGAGAAGTGCATCGCATGGAACACCTTCCTCAAGTCCGACTTCGTGACTGATACCGCGGAGCACTATGGAAGCGGCGCCATCGTGGGCCAGACCGCATTCAAGAACTATCTGGTCGGCGGCGTCCGCAAGGCCAACCTGGACTACAGCCTCTGTGCCGCCAACATGACGGCCGGCGGCTACGACCTGTTCGACCAGGAAGACTCCAGCCCCGAGAATCCCATGACTCCCGGCCCCGGCAACTATGCATTCGGCTATAACGGCAAGGCTTCCGCCGCAGGCGAGACCCTCAGCCAGGTGGCCAAGCGCATCGGCTGGTCCGCCGACGTCTGGGACTTCAGCGGTTCCGAGCCCAAACTCAAATAAAGGATGAAACTGAAAAGAATCATTTTATTGCTGGCTCTCGTGCCCTTGCTCCTTTCCGGATGCAAGGGCAAGGAGCCCGGCAATGAGCTTCCTCCTCCCGTAATCGGCGGAAACGACGACGACGGCGGGCAGGACGTAGGCGGCGGCAGCGGCGTGGATGTGGCGCCCCTTGGCAAGGACTGGACCGGCAAGGCCATCGACGACGGCATAATCTATTATGCCTTCAACGGCGTGGACGAGATTTCCGGCAAGCACCAGGAGGCTTTCGCGATAGATGTGGATCTCAACAATCCCAAATATCAGGTGAAGCTGGTGTACGAAAGCCCCAGGCTGACCACTTCCGCAGCATTCAAGAAGCACAACGCCATTGCCGCCATCAACGCGAACTATGAACCCACGTCCATCTATATGCGCATAAACGGGAATGACGTTTACACGCTGCAGAATGAGATTATCAACGGCACCGAAGTGCCCAACTGGAAGAGCGAGGCCGCTTTTTCAGTTACCGGCGACAGGGGCGTAAAGATATTCTTCGTGGGCTCGCAGAAGCATGGCGAGATGACCGTGCCGGAGCAGCGGCTCTATTACCAGAAGCTGTCGGCTACGGAATATCCCAATTTCATCTCCAGCGCGCCCATGCTCGTCGACAACTTCAAGAAGGTGGGCGAGAACTTCTGCAACTACAACCTAAGTTCCGCGGAAGTAAACAAGCTGGATTCGGAAGATCCCGACCGCCATCAGCGGGTGCTGCACCCGCGTACGGCCGTGGCTCTGACGGAGAAGAACCACCTCATCCTCTTCGTGGTTGACGGACGCATCCAGAGTGCAGGCATGAGTGCCCGCCAGCTCACCCGCTTCCTGGTCAAGTGGTTCAATCCACAGTACGCCCTCAACCTCGACGGCGGCGGTTCCACCACCATGTGCGTGAAGGGAGAAGGTGACGCCAGCACCCATGTCGTCAACTATCCCTGCAGCGAAAACAAGAACTACGACCATACCGGGGAACGCTCCCGCGACGCCTTTGTGATGGTCTGCAAGAAAGAGTAAAATGAAAAGCAAGATCTTCCTGCTTGTCGCCATGCTGGGGGCTGTCCTTGCGACAGCCTCCTGCACAGGCAAGGACAACGGTCCGGAGAACGACATTTCCCCCCAGAACCAAGGAGCGGCCCACAAAGGTCCCACGGCCGTGTTCATCGGCGACAGCATTACCTGGCAGTGGGCCCGCGCCTCCCGCACCGACGACAAGAGCAAGATCGTGATTCCGCTGGAACCCCTTCCGGGTTTCATGAAGATGGAGGGGAACAGTGTGACCACCAGTTTCCATCCCGGATTCTTCACGCTGAACAATTACTCCAATAAGGGAATAAGCGCCGAGAACACCACCCAGATGCTGGCGCGGTACAAGACCGACGTCCTGGACCAGGATCCGTTCATCGTGGTCATCATGGGCGGCACCAACGACCTTGCCCAGGGCACCGGTAAACCCAAGATTCTGGAAAACCTGTCGGCCATGGCCGAGCAGGCCGCAGCCGCAAAGATGAAGGTGGTGCTGTGCTCCGTCACGCCGTGCAACGACTCCTATTCCCGTCTCAGCAGCCCCAATACCAAGGGAGCGCATATCATTACCCTGAACAAGATGATCAAGGAATACGCCGACGGCAAGGGTTTTACCTACTGTGATTACTGGTCTGCCCTGCTGGCCGACGACGGACTTGCCTTGAAACCGGAATACAGGCTGTACGACAACCTGCATCCCAACCCCGATGCCTACACAGTCATGGAAGGCATCATCAAACCCATCATAGACTCCCTGCTCAGATGAAACGATACCGTATTGTATGTCTGCTGTGCCTGCTTTTAGCGGCGCTGCAGCTTTCCGCGCAGCAAGCCCCGGAGCCCAAGCTGCCCGACTGGAGCAAGGCCGCCGGCCTGGACCTCGCCTACGACATGACGCCCAAGGCGCTTACCCCCGCACCGGCGGGTTACAAGGCGGTTTACATCAGCCATTACGGCCGTCACGGTTCGCGTTACGCCTACACCTCAAAGTCCTATACCGTACCCCTGGAAATGCTCCGCGAGGGCGCTAAGGCGGAAAATCTTACCGAGCGCGGACAGAAACTCCTGGACGACCTGGAGACGTTCTGGAAGGGAGCCGAATACAAGGTGGGCGACCTTACGCCCCTGGGCTGGGAGCAGCACGACTGGATAGCAAGGACCATGGTCAAATCCTTCCCGGGCGTGTTCAAAAAAGGCAGCCGCATCGATGCCTGCTCCTCCGGAGCCGTCCGCTCCATAATGAGCATGGCCTCCGAATGCGCCACCTTCTCGCGCGTGGCGCCCCAGGTCGAAGTCTATGCGCACCAGGGCAAACTCGACATCCAGGCCACGCGCCCCAACGAGGGCCGGAATCCCTTCGTCTACGAGGGCCCTGACATGCCTTTCCCCTATGCCGAGAGCTCCGAGGCCTTCTTCTACCGCCATTTCCCGAACTATAAAGACGTGCTCGCACGCATGTTCGTCGATCCCGGCGCCAGCCTCAAGGGCCGCGATCCGTACACCGTATTCTTCTACTTCTATATGTTGGTCGCCGGCATGAACAGCCTGCCCGAGGCCGAGCGCATCGACATGGACGGCCTGCTGACACCGGAAGAATACGCGCGCCTCTGGGAGGCCGACAATTACGAGCGCTTCCGCGAGTATTACGGCTACAAGACCTCCTGCTCGTCCATCGTCGACGACATGATTGCCAAGGCCGACGCCCGCCTTGCAGAGGGCAGCACCGGCGCCGACCTGCGTTTCGGCCACGACCACGTGCTGATGACGCTGCTGATGATTATGGACATCGACCATTTCGGCACCGTGCCGGAGGATCCCGACGAAGTTGCGGATTTCTTCCGCACCTACCTGTCGCCCATGGCGACCAATATCCAGATGGTGTTCTATCAGCCAAAGTGCTGCAAGAAGGGAGAGCCTCTCGTGAAAGTGCTCCTGAACGGCGCGGAAACCCGTTTCGGCGACATTGAAACGGTCTCCGGGCCCTACTACAGCTGGCCTGCGCTCCGCGATTATCTCAACGCCCGCACAGCCCTCTTCGTTACCCGGCGCTAGACCTGGCCTTACCAGCTGATCCTGCCTGTATAGGTATTTCCGAAGCGGTCCGTGACGCTCACGGTACCCGCTCCGGAGGAGGCGCTCACGGGCGTGCTGAACAGGGTGTTGGGATTGCCGGTGTTGCTGGCGCTGTAGCCGGACTCGGCGTTGAGCGTGGCGTTGAATGTCTTGTAGAAGGTCTTCATCATAGTGTCCGCGTAATCGTAACGGGACGACGACTTGACGAGGGTCATCTCCACGGGCGTGCCACCGTCGAGGGTGAAGGTCGGCGTGCCCCATTTGCTGTCCCACAGGAAGATGTTCGCGTAGACCTTGTAATCTCCGTAGGTGCCGTATGGCGAGTAGACGTGCATCTGGTAGCTTTCGTCAAGGACTCCGCCGCCGTTCTTCATCCGGGCTACCCCGGACGCGTCGTAATCCCAGTCCCTGAGGTCGTAGGGAGGGTTTCCGGTGCCGACATACTTGCCCCGCTGGTACTTGAGGGGATGGAAGCGCCACGAGGCGAAGTCGCCGTCCTCAATCTCTGCAATGGTATACCCCCTGGGGGTTCCGGCGGATAGGTATTCGTTAGTCCACAGTTCGCCGGTGGAGCGGGCCAGGGTGTGGACTTCCACCTTTGAGTACCTGTCTCCTATGGGATACACGTAATTGTGCGTGGTGTGGGTGTGCCCCGCCCAGGCGTGCACCTTGGCGAAGGAGGTAAGGAGCGAAGCGTAGTCTTCCTTGTGCTTTGCCGACCGCTCCCCGTTCTGCGTCTTGAACATGGGAGAATGGGCGCAGACCGCTATCGTTGCCGTTTTGGGAACGAAGGACAGGTCGGCCTTCAGCCATTCCCAGATCTTGTCGGTGAGGCCCTGGTCGTATCCGGTGAGCTTCCCGGATTTGTCTTTCATGATGAGGTTGTCCAGCACCACGAAGTGAATCTTCCCCACGTTGAATGAGTAGTTCCTGGGACCGAAGTACGATTCGAAATCGGCCGCCGAGGCGTCGTCGTCGGCAGCTGCGCTGTTGTTGTCGTGGTTGCCCAGTACATTGTATGTGGGGTAGCCGAGGGTCTTGAGCCCCGCCACATAATTGGCGAACAGATTCATCCTCTCGTGCACGATATCGCCGAGGCAGATTCCGAACACCTGATGCCCGGTTATGGTTTCCTTCGTTTCTTTCAGGTCCTTGTAGAGGTCTTCGCAGCAGTCCAGCGAGTGGTAGCCTATTTTGTCGTATCCAGCGGTACTGGGGCGCGGCTGGGGGTCGGCGGTGAAGATTACCGTGGCCCTGTCGGGGTTGCTGACGGGTGTAAGCGTGAAGTCTTCAACCGTGTAGATGCCGTTTGCGTTCTTCTGGTTTGCGAGTAGTTTGTAGAACACCGGGCAGCCGCTGAAGACAGGAGGCGTGTATCCTGAGGGGGTGCTGACATGGATGAATTTGACGGAAGCGGCGTCGATTTTCATGTAATAGGTGCCGTCGTCCCCGGTTTCCGTGCACTGGAGGCCGTCGGACACCACCACGCCGCCTATTCCTTTCCCGCCGGTATCGACCACCTTTCCCTGCAGGTTCATGCCTTCGGGGATGCTGCCCGTGTTCTCTATCGGCGTTTCCGGCTCCGGCCCCTGGGGCGTCGGTGACGGAAGCTCGTGGATCACATCGTCGGGCTTGCAGCATGGAGCCATGCAGAAGAGAACGGCAATGACGACCGCAATTGGAAAGCAATGCTTCATATGGTTGGTTTCAGGATCACAAAGATATGATTATCTTTGCATAATAAGAACACTTTGCCCTATGAGATTACTGGTTCCTGCGCTTCTGTGCGCCCTTCTTTTTGCCGGAAAATGCGAAAACCGTCCTTCCAACGAACTGCCCGCGCCCTCCGAAGGCGTGCTCCGTCTTGCTACATATAACGTCGGCGTTTTCGGCAAGAGCGGAACCAACACCACCGGCATGGTTGCGGCAATGGTCAAGGAACTGGGTGTCTGCGCCCTTTCCATGAACGAACTGGACAGCTGCAACACCCGCAACGCGGATTTCCAGATCAAGACGTTCGCCGAGACCATGGGCGGCTGGGATTATACCTTCGCACAGGCACTCGACTACAGGGGCGGCGGATACGGCATCGGCATCGCTTCCCACCCTTCGCTGAAGCTTGTCAGGCGCTTCAGGCTGAAGCTGGATAAGGGCGACGGCTCCGAGCAGCGGGCCCTGGCGGTGTGCGAATTCAAGGACTTCGTGTTCTGCTCCACCCATCTTGACCACAGGTCGCTCGACGCCCAGAAGGCCCAGGCAGTACAGATAACGGAATGGGTGGCAAACACTTACGGGAACGGTAACAAGCCCGTGATCCTGTGCGGCGACTTCAACGCCCTCCCGGAGAGCGAAACCATCGGATACATGAAGCAGGACTGGACCATCCTGTCCCCGCTTGAGCCCACGTACTCCGCCATCAATCCCACCAAGTGCATCGACTACATCATGGTGTACAGGAACGCCGCCTCCCGCGTCAAACTCCTTGACGCCAAGGTTCCCGTCAACTTCGCCTCCGGTGACGTCACCACCGCCTCCGACCACCTCCCCGTCTACGTCGACATAAAGATAGACTAGACAAAGTAGTATGCCAGAAAATGAAAGGTCGGGTCACCGGCCTTTCATTTTCTGGCGTCTTGTTTCGGCCGTGTCGCGGCCGAAGAGGGTGCGGTGGCCTTCGATGGCCCGCCAGTAGTCGGGATTGAAGTCGGAAGGACTGACGAAATACTCTTCGTAAGGCATCAGGCGGAAGCAGAGGTAGCGGATCGGGTACCCCTGCTGGCGGAACATGGTTTCGTAGAATGTCTGGACCTCGGTGAGGCAGGGGTCGAAGCGGTCGGAATCGGCGTACAGATCTTCGCTTGCGGCAACGACCTCCAAACCATTGGCCCGGCAAACGGCCAGCGTATACTGATACAGGAACTGCGAATCGGTCTTCAGGTGGATAAGCCCGCCGGGTTCGAGGAACCGGCAGTAACGGTTCAGGAACACAGGCGAGGTGAGGCGCGAATTCTCACTCTTGACCTGCGGGTCGGAGAAGGTCAGCCAGAGCTCGGAAACCTCTCCCGGAGCGAAGAAAGCGGAGATGAATTCTATGCGGGTGCGGAGGAAACCGACATTGCCCAGGGCGTGCTCGGTGGCGTATTTCGCCCCTTTCCAGAGGCGCGCGCCTTTGATGTCGACGCCCACGTAATTCTTCGAAGGATCCCTCTGCGCGAGATCTATGGTATACTCCCCTTTGCCGCATCCGAGTTCCAGCACCAGCGGTGCATCAGGGTTGGCGAAACGCTCCCCCCAGTGCCCCTTGACCTGATGGTCGCGCAGCGCGAAATAACCGTCGCGCAGCAGCTCGTCCGCCGACGGCTGCAGCAGGCAAGGGAAGGTCTCGTTCTCCGCAAATTTCCTTAGTTTGTCGTGTCCCATCGCTCTGCAAATTTAGCAATTTTGTATCTTCATACAAAATGCCTAATTTTGTAGGTTATGAAGAAAACAGTCCTTGTGTCCGGCGGAGCCGGATTTATCGGAAGCCACGTGACCGTGGAACTGTCGCAGGCAGGCTACGACGTGGTCATCGCCGACAATATGTCCAATTGCGACGACACCAACTACAAGGGCGTCTGCGCCATACTCGGCCGCAAACTCCCCTTTGAAAACATAGACTTCTGCGACGCTGCGGCCGTAAGCGCCCTCTTCGACAAATATACCATCGACGCCGTCATCCACTTCGCGGCCTACAAGGCCGTCGGCGAGTCGGTTGCGGAGCCGCTCATGTACTACAAGAACAATCTCGGCTCCTTTCTTAACGTGCTGGAGGCCTCCAAAAACCACGGCACCCACGTGCTCTTCTCCTCTTCCGCCACCGTCTACGGCGAGCCCGAGAAGGCCCCGGTGACCGAAGAGAGCCCCCGCCAGCCCGCCACCTCGCCCTATGGCAACACCAAGCAGATGTGCGAGGATTTCCTCCGCGACTGCGTCAAGGCCTACGGCATGCACGGCATCGCCCTCCGCTACTTCAACCCCATCGGAGCGCACCCCAGCGCCCTCATCGGCGAGTTGCCGCGCGGCGTGCCCAACAACCTCGTACCCTTCATAACCCAGACCGCAGCGGGCAAGCGCGAGTGCCTCAGCATCTTCGGCAACGACTACCCCACCCCCGACGGCACCTGCCTCCGCGACTACATCGACATCACCGACCTCGCCAAGGCCCACGTCTGCGCCGTTACACGCATGATCGAGAACAGGATGGACGAACCTTACGAGATATTCAACGTCGGCACCGGTCGTCCCGTCTCCGTGCTGGAGCTCGTGAACGCCTTCGAAAAGGTCAACAACCTCAAGCTCAACTACCGTTTCGCAGCCCGCCGCCCCGGCGACGTCGTGGGCATCTGGGCCGACCCTTCCCTGGCGGAGCGGAAGCTCGGCTGGAAGGCCGTCCGCACCGTCGAGGAGACCCTCGCATCCGCCTGGGCATGGGAAAAGCACCTTATGGAACAAGCTTTGCAAGACAAGTGATTCGTATGAAAATCAAGATAATCCTCGTGCCCGCGCTGCTCTCTCTCAGCATCGCCGCCGCGGCACAGAAATACAACGGCGTAATCGACAAATCCGTCGCAGTCATCGGCAACGAACTCATCACCCTCTCGGAAATCGAGCAGGAAGTGCAGATGATGAACGCCCGCGGCTACGCCTCCGACCGCAACATCCGCTGCGAGCTCCTCGAGGGCATGATGCGCTCCAAGCTCTTCCTCATGCAGTCCAGGCTCGACTCCCTTACCGTGAATCAGGAGATGGTCGAGGCCCAGCTCACGCAGCAGATGGACCAGGTTCGTACCGCCCTCGGCGGCGACGATGCAGTGGCCGCATACTTCGGCAAGCCGGTTTACAAGCTCCGCCAGGAGTGGCGCAAGCAGATAGAAGACAACACCCTCACCCAGCAAGAGCAGCAGCAGATCGCCGAGCGCATCCCCGAGGTGACGCCCTACGACGTGAAGCAGTACATCGACTCCTCGTCGGTGGACAAGCTTCCCGTGGTGCCCATCAAGTACAAGCTCAGCCAAATCTGCATCTATCCCGACCGCGAGGCGGCGGCGCTGGCCGTCAAGGAGCGCCTGCTCTCCATCCGCGAGCGCATTATCAACGGCGAGAAGTTCTCCACCCTCGCCCGCCTGTACTCGGAAGACCCGGGTAGCGCCCGCAAGGGAGGCGAGCTCGGTATGGCCTCCAAGTCCATCTTCTGGCCTGCGTTCTCCGATGCGGCCATGTCGCTCAAGCCGGGCGCCATCTCCCAGATCGTCGAGACTCCGGACGGATTCCACATCATAGAGGTGCTGGAGAAGAAGAACGACATGTTCAACGCCCGCCACATCCTCCTCAAGCCCCACTACACGGTTGACGACCGCGACAAGGCGTTCAAGCGACTCGACAGTCTCAAGACCGCCATTTCCGACAGCCTCATCACTTTCGAGATGGCCGCGCGCTTCTTTTCCGAGGACCCCGCCACCCGTACCAACGGAGGCCAGATGGCCGACCCCAACACCGGCTCCGCCTACTTCGAGATCGACCAGCTGAAGCCGCAGGACTACGCCGCCGTGAAGGACCTCGAGCCCGGCCAGATATCCGAGCCCATCGAATCGCTTGACAACGAAGGCCGCGACGGCAACGTGGTGTACAAGATCGTGCGTCTCGACGCCATCGTCCCCGCACACACCGCCAGCTTCGAGCACGATTACACCGAGCTCCTCGGCGACGTACGCCAGGTCAAGCAGATACAGGCCATCAACGACTTCGTGGACGAGAAAATCAAGGTAACCTACATCAAGATCGACCCCTTGTTCCAGGATTGCGAATTTGAGCTCGACGGATGGAAAACCAAATTCACTACCGACTGAAACTCGTTCTGACGCTGGCACTTGCGCTGGCGTCGCTGAACGTTCAAGCCCGTGCCCGAAAGGAACGGGCCGACAGTCTGGTACGCCTGATGAAGGCGGAGTCGATAGAGCAGATGGTGCTCCACGGACAGCAGTACCGCAAGGCCGTGGCTTCCACGTTCCTGCATAACGGCACCTATCTCATCAGCGACACTGCCCTCTGGAACGTGGATACCAAGGTCATCAACGCCTACGGCCACGTGAAGGTCATCCAGGACGAAACCATCCTCACCAGCGACAAACTCGACTACTTCATCGACGACAACCTGGCGCAGTTCCGCGGCACCCTTGTGCAGCTCAGCAACAAGAAACGCAACCTGCTGCGCACCCGCTACCTCGACTACAACACCCGCGACAGTCTTGCCACCTTCACCAACGGCGCCGCCATGCGCGACGAGGACGGGCAGGTGATAGAGAGCATTTCGGGCACTTACAATACCAAGGACAAATACTTCACGTTCACCGACAAGGTGAACATGTTCTCCGATTCGATGTTCGTGAAGACGTCGCGCCTGTTCTACTATTCGGAGACATCCAGGGCCGTATTCCCGGCATACATCGACTTCTGGCGCGGGGGCAACATGCTTTCGGCGGAAACGGGCTGGTACGACCACGGTACCGAGACGGTTTTCTTCGAACGCAACGTCCACGGGCTTACCGAAGAGCAGGAGATGTGGTCCGACTCGCTGTATTTCTACCAGCGGCCCGGCGACCTGCTGCTGCTCGGCAGGGCGCAGGTACAGGACTCCACTCGCAAGGTTGCGGCTATGGCCGACAGGATCTATTATCAGGATTCCCTTAGCCAGGTGACTCTGCGCCGCCACGCCGCCGTGGCGATGGAGACCACCCAGAAGGGCCAGGTCGACACCATCTACATGGGTGCAGACACGCTGATATACAGGCAGATAAGGCGATGCGACATCTCCGACGGCACGGTAACCGCCTGCGAGACAAGGCTTGCCGACATTTCCACCGACGCAGTCAAGGAATACCGGCAGAAGGCGGCGGAAGAAGCCGCTGCGGCGGCCGCCGAGGCCATGAAAAACAATGGCCCCACCGTTGGCGCCAAGCCCAAGAAGTCCGGCGCCGCTCCGGGAGGTGCTCCCGAAGGCGGCAAATCGGACGACAAAGGCGGCGAATCCAAGGCCGCCGGCAAATCCGACAGCCCCAAAGCCGCTGCCGGCAAGGCGGGCGCTCCGGACGGCCCCAATGTTGCGCCTCCGGCTCCTCCCAAGCCCAGCGCCGAGGAGCAGGCCCGCAAGGACAGCCTCTTCGCGCCGCTGAACGAGGCCGCGGCCGCGGTTGACAGCCTGGTCGGAGCCCGCAAACCTGCCGATGTTCCCGGCGCCGTGGCGGATTCGCTGGCCGCCGGCGCTCCAGCCGCCCTCGATTCGCTTGCCGCCGTTCCCGATTCGCTGCGTGCCGCATCCGATTCCCTGGAAGCCTCCGACATCGAAGAAGACATGGACGCCGCCCTGCCCGACAGTCTTCCGGCGCGCCCCGACAGTCTGCTGTCGCAGTCGGACACCCTCGCCGTATCCGACACCCTGGCGCCCGTCGACACGCTGCCACCTCCCGACACCAGCAAGATCGGCTTCATCTACGGAATCCGCAACGTGCGCATCTTCCGCGACGACATACAGGTGCGCTGTGACTCAATGGTTTACTGCGACCTCGACTCCATCGCGCGCTTCTATCTCGACCCGGTCGTATGGAACGAGGGCAACCGCCAGTATACCTCCGACAGCCTCTTCATCCTGATTGGTGGCGGCGGCCCGCGCAAGGCCAGCCTCCAGTCCAACGCCTTCGTGATCACGGAAGAGAATGAAGTGAGTTACGACCAGATCAAGGGCGCCGAAATCATGGCGTACTTCGACACCCTCGAGAATACCCTGCACCGCTTCGACGCCCTCGGTGGCGCTTCCGCCATCTTCTACGTGCGTGAGAACGGTGAGTTCGCGACCGTCAACAAGGTCGAATCCAAGATGCTGTCGGGTCTGCTGGTCGACAACAATATCGACCAGGTATATTACTTCGAGTCGCCTAAGAACAACGCTTACCCGGTAGTACAGTTCCCCGAGGCCGACAAGCGTCTGAAGGGCTTCAACTGGCGCCCCGACGAGCGTCCAAAGGGACGCGACGACGTAACCACCATGCGCATGCGCCCGTTCGAAAGGGGCCGCTACCGGTCCAAGCCTCGCACGGAATTCAAGCAGACGGAGATTTACTTCCCCGGCTACATGAAGAAGATACTGAAGGAGATAGCCCGCCGCGACTCGCTTGCCAAGGCGCCCAGGCCGCGCATCGACACCGCGGCGCTGCGTGCGGCAGCCGATTCGCTGGCGCTCCTTGACAGCCTGTCGCTCAGAGACAGTCTTGTCCTGCGCGACAGCCTGGCCCTCCCCGACTCGCTCGCTCTGCCCGATTCGCTCGCGGCACGCGATTCCCTGGGCCTTGCCGATACGCTTGCGCCCGCGGACTCCCTTGCCGCCGGTGCCGATTCCACCGCCCGCCACACCCTGGCTCCGGAGGAAACGGACCCGCTCTCGGTGCCCACCGTCGATCCCAGGCAGAAGCGCAAGGAAGAGCGTGAGATGCGGCGCCAGCTGCGGATTGCACGCCGTGCCGCCAGGGACGCCGAGCGCGAGGCACGCTGGGCCGAACTCGACCGCCGCGACTCCCTGAAGCTCGCCGCCAAGGAGCAGAAGAAGCTCGACCGCCAGCGCGCCAAGACGCTGCGCGCCCTCCAGGCCATCCAGAAGCAGGACGCCAAGGACGAGGCCAAGCTGCAGAAATACATAGAGAAGTATCGCAAACAGAAGGAGCGCGAAGACCAGCGCCGCGCCAAACGCGAGGCTGCCAAGGCTCCCAAGCCGGACGCCGAGCTGCCGGACCCCGAGTATTATCTGATGCCGGAGGCGGTTGAAGCTCCCGCCGAGACCACGGAAGAAGAGTCCGTCAACGAGACGGAAGTGTCAAAAAAGGAGCCTGAAACCGGTCAGGAAATACCGTAGAGAGCCTCGGCGCACAGGTTGTCGCACACCTCGTTCCATGGGTGCCCGCCGTGGCTCGGAACCCACTTGAATTCAATAGTCAGCTTTTTGTATCGCACGAGATTGCGGTAGTGTACCAGCAGGTCTATATCGGGCTTGTTCCTGCGCCGCGGACGCGAGCCCAGGGACAGGGCTGCGTACTGGTAGTCGGTGAAAATCCGGGCCCGGCTGTGGTCGGGAAGGGCGTAGATGGCGGCGATGATGGCCTTTAGTTCGGCCCGCTGGCTGGTTTCGCGGCGGATCACGAACGAATCCTGCTTTACAAGGGTCTGGCCGTCTGCTTTGAGGATTACATAGGCCCCCGACCCGATGTTGTTACTGATGGAATAACCTCCGTCTGTGTATATTATGTAGTCGTGCATTCTTTCTGCCGAGTTCAAATATACGCAAATCGTGTGATAATAGCAAATTTTTGAATATGCATCATCGCCGTGCCGATCAGTCGTGGACGGGGCGGATGGTGAGGCCCTGGTCGCGGCCGGCGTTGAGGATGCCCTTGTAGTTGCTCTTGAGGCAGATGGCCATGACCTGGCCGTCCTTGCCGCATTCGGAACTCCAGACATAGCAGCTTTTGCCGACTTCGGACTTGTCGCCGCCGGTGGGATTGGTGTTGCCGACCGGCCCGTACATTCCGGCTGCGGGGATGAAGATGCTGTTTCCGTTGGATTTGCTCTTGATTTCCATGCCCTTGACGCCGTTCTTGGTGGCCCAGGTCATGTCGCATTTGTCGATGAGCTCCTGCAGCTCGGCCTTCGTGGGCATGCGCCATCCGTTGCCGAGTTTGGCACGTGCGGCATCATCGTCGGTCTCCAGTTTGGTCTTGTTATCCACCTTGCCCAGATTGCTGTTGGAATTGTATTTCGAGCGGAGCAGGATGGGGTCGCCGTAGCTGCTCTTCTGCTCGTAGGTCCATTTGTAATTGTTCCAGGTGAATTTGTCTTTGGACTTGGTCTCGCCCCAGGCGTAGAAGCTGCCGGACTCCTCCGGAGAAGAGGCGCCCAGGTTGCAGGTGGCCCATTTGACGCTGAGGCCCAGGTCGACGGCGTTCTTGGTGCCGGAGGGCTCGTCGTTCAGGAGCAGCGAGAGAAGGCAGGAAGTTGTCAGTGCGAGCAGTGCCGCAGTTGTGATGGCGAGTGCTAGGATTTTTTTCATGGAAGGGTGGGATTGGTTATCAATTGATTATTAGAACATAAATGTGCCGGTGATCCAGATACCGCCGTTGTGGGCGTGGTCGGAGTGGCAGGGGGAAAGGAAGCCGTAGTCGAAGCCCAGCGAGAGGCGTAGATTCTTTGCCGTCTCTACGCCCAGATTGGCACCGATGCCGATATCGAAGGGGTTGAAGCCGCAGTTATGGTGGCCGAATTCGTGCTTCATCTTGATCAGGACCAGACCCACGTACGGGCCGGCTTCTGCATACAGGCCGAGGTTGTCGCCGAGGTGGATGGTGTAACCGGCCATTACGGGTACCTCCAGATAAATATGTGACATCTGTCCGGTATAGTGCGTTCCGCAGGTACGCAGGGCCAGCCGGCCCTCGCCCATCAGGTACAGGTCTGGGAGGAGAATCGGCATCCGGGCGTTGACTCCGCCTTTTAACTGAATGGCAACTTTATGTTCGCCGTCACCATTTTGAAACGTGTGGAGGCCGAGTCCGCCGGTGGCCGCAAGCCGGAACTTGCCGTCGTACGGGTTTTTCTTGTCTTTGTCCTTCTTATTTGTGTCTTCTTTCTTCTTGGAATCATCCTTTTTGGCAGACGACTGCTTTGTTGAAGAACTCTGCTGCTTGCCGGCTGTTGCCTGCTTGGTCTGTGTCGATGACTTGGC
>JAEELG010000125.1 GCA_016288775.1 Bacteroidales bacterium
GTTGGTACCGGCACGCAGAACCGCATCATCGGCCTCATACTCGTGCAGTTCCTGAAGGTCGGCGCGGAGCATCCAGATGGCAGGGTTGAACCACTGCAGGGCCGAAAGGACGTCCACCAGGAGCACTTCAACGGAATGTCCAAGGCCGATGTGCGCTTTCTCGTGAGCCAAGATGGACTCATGCGGTGCCTCCCAATCCTTTCTGGACAGAACGATATACTTCATCCAGCTGAACGGGTCTATGTCCCGTTCTGTCACAATGACCTTACAGCCTTCCTCTTCCCTTACCAGTTGCCCCCGGCGGATAATCCTAACGATGGAAAGGATGGAAATGCCTACCCTTGCCAGCACGAAAGCCACTCCGACCCAGAACAGGAGGATAAGGGCAATTGGCCACCAGGGGGTGGAGGTTTCCACCAGCGGTAACAATTCCTGTGCAGGCAATTCCGTTGCCACGATAGCCGGTTCAGGCACCACGGGCGCTACTTCTATCGGCTTGTGTATGGTAATGATGCACAGCGGTAGCAGGAACGAAAGCACAGTCGTCCCCACCAGCACCACCCGGTTGAAGCGGTGGAACGTCTCCTTCTTCAAAAGGAAACGGTAAAACAGGTAGAAAACCAGCAGCGCCACCGCCACTTTACCATCATATAACAGGAATTCCATCATTTCTGTTCTCCTTTTTCAACCAGTTCAATGAGTTCCTTCAACTCATCGATGGTAATCTTCTCCTCCTTCACCAGGGCAGAAACAGCGCTCAAATACGAATTATCGAAGTACTTGTCGATAAGGCCGATGAGCGAGCGCTGCTTGTACTCCTCTTTCGTTACTTTGGCAAAGTACTGATAGGTAGGACCATAGGACTTGTGGTCGATAAAACCTTCCTCCTGGAGCGTCCGCACCTGGGTGGAGAGCGTGCTGAAATGCGGCCTGGGTTCCGGGTATAACTCCCGTAACTCCCTCACGAACAGGGGGCCTTTCTCCCAGAAATGCTCCATAATGATTTCCTCTTTCTTGGTCAGTCGTTTCATAATCGCAGTGATTTTTCTGCAAATATAACTAAACTTTTTAACTACGCAATTATTTTCTTTTAATTTCCTATTTATTTTTTGTAAATCTCCCCGTCTTTCATCATCCACACACCTTGTCCGCTATCGTCTACCCCGTCCACCGGTGGACAAAGTGGACGGGAGGATCTAGGCCGATGCCGATGATCCAGGCCGATGATGCCCTATTCCAGCGGCAGTGTCGATGCCATGGTCGATAAGGAAAGCGGTCAAGAGTCTGTGACCGGACAAGCCGGCCACAGACTCTTGCTGGTTCATCCCCTCCCGGCCTCCCCAGGGAGGAGAATTAAGCTAGACACATTCAGTTTGTCTCCGGGCGGCGTGGAAGATTATTACGCCCTCACCGGGGCTATTGGGAGTCTTTCCCCGCTTCGTCAATAAGGTTCACAAGCTGAGGGCGGAACTTGAGGGGATCGATGCCGGGGGCGGGATCTATGGCGCTCTGTACCAGCTCTTTGGCAAGGCTGAAGCTGGACTGTCCCTTGTACTCGGAATTCCGCAAAGTGAGGGTGAAGGCGGCGATGCCGGCTGCGAAGTTGAATTCCGGACTTGGCTTGGAAACTCCCTCGTAGTACTTGCCCACGTCGTTATGCACCAGGCGGCTCTCCTCGCCGACCGCCTTCTTGTAGCGCACGTCGAACGATGCGGCGGTGGCGTTCATGGTCATGTCGCCGGAGGCGGGGATGAGCTCGTATAGGGCGGTAATAGTCTGCCCTGCGCCGATCTCTCCCGCGTCTTTCTTGTCGTTCTCGAAGTCCTCGTTCTGCATCACGCGGTTCTCGTATCCTATCAGGCGGTAGCTGTCCACAAAGTCGAAGAACTTGACCTGGCACTTGGTGTCGCTGGCGACGGAGTAGAAACGGGAGCGCTCGTGTACGAACACCTTCATCATCTCGTCTTCGCTGTCGATATAGGTGTAGGTGCCGTTGCCGTGATTGGAGAGGTTCTCCATCCGTGAATCCTGATAGTTACCGGTTCCGAAGCCCATGATGCTCAGGTAGATGCCCTTGTTCATGTAGCTCTCCACCATCGCAACGAGCTCGTCGGTGGAGGAGACGCCCACGTTGAAATCGCCGTCGGTGCACATGATGATGCGGTTGTTGGAGTCCTTGCTGAAGTTGTTCCAGGCCTCCTCGTACGCCATCTTCATGGCTTCGCCGCCTGCGGTGCTGCCGTCCGCCGTGAGCGACTTGATCTTTTTCTTTATCTTGTCGGCATTCTTGACGAGGGTGGATTCCAGCACCTTGGAGACGCCGCTCGCGTAGGTGATGATTGCCACGCGGTCGTCGGGGCGCATGTTGTCGATCATGTTGCAGAGGCCGCTCTTGAGAAGCTCGATGCGGTCGTCGCCGCGCATGGAGCCGGATACGTCCACCAGCAGGATGAAGTTTGCCGGCGGTATCTCGCTCTCTGCCAGCGACTTGCCCTTGATGCCCAGGCGGAGCAGCAGATGCTCGCCGTTCCAGGGGCAAACGCCGATTTCGGAGTTGATGGCGATGCTTTCGCCGTCCGTCGGGTCGGGATAGTCGAAGGTGAAGTAGTTGAGGAATTCCTCGGTGCGGATGGAATTGGGGTTGATCTGGCGGCCCTCGCGCAGGGTCCTTCTAAGATACGCGTATGATGCGCCGTCGGCGTCGATGGAGAAGGTGGAGACGGGCTGCTCGGAGACCTTTATGAATTTGTTCTCCACAATCTTGTCGAAATTGTCGCCGGGCTGCTCCCCTTCGTCGGGTGTGTAGGAAAGGGCCCTTTCGTCGTATATGGCACCCGGGTAATCATACATATAGTACTGTCCGCAGGAAACGGCCGTCAGCACTGCGCAAACGAATATAAATACAAACTTTTTCATAACAATCATTTGCCAGTTAAATGCAGTATGGGGGGCATTCTTGCACGATTCTCCCGATTTTTTCGCATCTTGTGCAAGATTTGCCGGTTTCGGGCATTTCAGTTGCGAGATGAAAAGAATACTCAAAACACTTTTTCTGCTATGTGTCTTCGGTGTGGCCGCAGGGTGCAGCGTCGCCAGGGACAATTATGCGGATCCAAGTCTGCCGAACAGCGATTATGCGCTGAATTCCGCCGTCCGGACGGGAGAACCCCTATCGTTGCTTATAACCGTAAAGCAGGCTGAAGACGGCAGCGCATACCTGTATTACAACGACCAGTACAGATTCAGGTATTCCGAACCGTTCGTCCGCCAGTTCCGCGCGATGAGCGTTATGCAGATTACCTCCCTCGCCGACGAGCAGGGCTATTGCGGGTGCAACTTGATTTACCTCGAAGCGCTCGACGAGGGCGACATGACATACGATGCGTCCGTCCCCGGAAGCGACGGCCTGGACATCAAGGATGTCTGGGTGACTTCCGTAAGCGACGGGTATCTCACCATCCAGTACGACACATGGTGGGGCGAGCACCCAGTGAAGCACGACTTCCACCTGGTCGCCGGGCTCGATCCGGACAACCCCTATTCCCTGGAACTCAGGCACGACGCCCATTCCGACCCGCACTCGGTGCAGTCGGAAGGCATAGTTTGTTTCGATATCAACGACCTCCCGGACACACAGGGAGAGAACAGATTAATAACCCTTAATTACAGGAAGATAAGCGGCGACAGCGCCAAAATGACTTTTGTTTTCAAGACAAGACAGTAGGCTGAGCGAAAGGGAACTTGTCAGGCTCGTCGGACGCGGGGATGCACGCGCCCAGCGGGAGCTTTACGACCGCTATGCCGGGTACATGACCGCCGTCGCCTCGCGCTATCTGTCCGATTCGGAAAGGGTTAAGGATGTGATGCAGGATGCGTTCATACGCATCTTCGAACGTTTCGGGAGCTTCCGCTACAGAGGGGAGGGCTCCCTGCGCGCATGGATGACCCGGATAGTGGTGAACTTCGCCCTGCAGGACCTGCGGCGGACGAACCGTTTGCTGCCCGCAGAAGAACTTCCGGATACTCCGGATGACGGCGGACAGGATTTTGCCGATGTGCCTATAGATGTGATACACAACATGATATGCCGTCTGCCCGACGGCTACAGGACGGTGTTCAACCTGTTCGTGTTCGAGCGGCTGAAGCATAAGGAGATTGCCGCCCTGCTGGGAATAAAAGAGAATTCATCGGCGTCGCAGTTCCTCCGGGCGCGCGCGATGCTGGCAAAGGAAATTGAAGAATACAGAAGAATAAATGGCTGACAAATGGAATGAACAACTCCGCCGAAGGATGGCGGATTACGAAAGCGCTCCGCCGGAGGGCCTCTGGGAGGCCGTGGAGTCCGGGCTGGCCCGCAAGCGCGCCGCCGCCTTCCCCTGGCGGTGGGCCCTGACGGGTGCCGGGTTCGCCGCGGCTGCGACTGCGGTGGCGGCGCTGGTGCTGCTGGTGTGGACACCCGGCGGCAAGTCCGGCCCCGGCCTGGTGGCGGTCGCTCCCGACAAGGCCGCCGTCGTCGAAGAGACGGTGGTTCCGGAGGAGACTGTGGCACAGGATGAAGCGGTGGTTCCCGAAGAAACTCCTGCGGCACGCACACTGCTTGCAGATGCCGCACCCGCGACCGCTGAGGAGCAACCGGTTGCCGAAGACCTGCCGGCGGAAGAGAAACAGCCGGTAGCAGACGAAATTCCGGTGGCAGACGAGATTCCGGTCGTTGCCGACGAAGTGCCGTCGGCCGACACTGTGCCGCCGGCAGACGCGGTTTCGCCTGCTGATGAGAAACCGGAGGAAGCACCATCCGGCGTGTCCACCTTCCCGGGCCCCCAGACCCGCCCGTCCGATCCTGCCGCGCCCGCCAGGCGCTCGGAGTCGTCCGAACACCGCAAGCGCACCCGGGTCAGCCAGGGCAGGAGGCTTTCCGGGTCCCTGATTGCAGGCAACGTCGCCGGCGGGCCGGTGAGTTCCACTTTCACCGAGATAGGCATGCCCGCCATGTTCAATCTTTCCACGAAGGCGGGAGGTTCCATGCCGGACGCTGCCACGCTGGCCCGCAACCGCGAGACGGAAAACACTGTCAGCCACAGCGTATCCGGTTCCTTCGGCCTGATGCTCAACTTTTCCATTACCGACCAGTGGGCGGTCGAGGGCGGCATCCAGCGCACAGTGCTGTATTCCACGGGCGTTTCCCAGACGGAGGCGGCCTCGTCCAAAATGACGCGCACCACCGTCTACGCAGGCTATCCGGTCATGGCGGTGTTCACTCCCTGGCGGGGCAAGCACCTGTCGGCGTATGCATCCGCCGGCCCCATGCTGGAGCACGCCACCCGCAGCAGATGGACTTCGGAATCCGTTCTCGGCACGTATAATACGGGCAGGAAATCGGGCACCGACAACATCGACGAGTGGATTGCTTCGATGGGCGTTGCCGCGGGTGTACAGTGGGATTTCGACGGCTGGGGCGCCCTGTTCCTGCAGCCCGGGTTCCGCTGGCGCTTCCCCGGAGAGGACTCCATCGATTCTTTCTATAAGGAGCGTCCCCGGTCATTCAATTTGAGCGCGGGCTTCCGGGTTTGGTTCTAATTCACTATCTTTGATGCCATGATTATCAAGGCATCCGGCATTCACAAGAGCTTCGGCACCCTCGAGGTGCTGAAAGGCATTGATTTACAGGTAGAAAAAGGCGAGATTCTCGCCGTCATGGGAGCGTCCGGCGCAGGGAAGACCACCCTGCTGCAGATTCTCGGCACCCTTAGCGTGCCCGACGCGGGTTCGCTCGAGATCGACGGCACCACAGTGTTCGACGGCTCCGCCCGCTCGCTGAAGGGCGACGCGCTGGCTGCGTTCCGCGGCCGCCGCATCGGCTTCGTGTTCCAGGCGCACCACCTTCTGCCTGAGTTTACCGCCCTTGAGAATGTGATGATCCCGGCCCTGATCGCCGGGCGTCCTGCTCCCGAGGCCCGGGAGGCCGCCTCCGGGCTGCTGGATACTGTGGGGCTCTCGGGCCGCAGCGGCCACAAGCCCTCGGAGCTCTCGGGCGGCGAGCAGCAGCGCGTGGCCATAGCCCGCGCCCTGGTGAACTCTCCCGCCGTGCTCTTCGCCGACGAGCCCACCGGCAACCTCGACTCCGTCACCAAGGAGGAAATCCACAAGCTTCTCTTCAGCCTGCGGGATTCTCTCGGTCAGACCCTAGTAATCGTAACCCACGACCCCGGCCTCGCCTCCCTCTGCGACCGCACCCTCATCATGCAGGACGGCCTGATAGTGGGCTAGCGTGCGCCGCATCCTTCTGATTATCAGCCAGATATAGAAAACCGATTGTGCTTTTTGACACAATCGGTTTTTAGTAAGTTGCTGCTGCAGAGGCGGTTGCGCCTCACGAGTGATTACAGATTCGGATTCTCCTTCTTCCATTCGGAGACGGGAGGGACGATGCCGAGGGAAACGATCTCCTCGCGCATCTTGCAGAGGTGCTCGTAGGATGCCTTGAGGTCGGCCATTTCGGCAGCGGTGCCGGAGGGGGCTGTGTAGTGGACGCCGTCGGCATCGATCACGGTGGGCATTGCCATCATGACGTTCTTGTATCCGAGCTCGGGTGCGTTGACGTAGCAGCCGGCAGGCCAGGTGAACTTGGCGCCGCCCATCGCGGCCTCGATCATCTTGACGGCCTGGTATGCAGGGCTCTGGAAGGAGCTGCGGCCGCGGAGCTTGATGATGTTGGAGCCGCCCTGTACGGTGGCGTGCTTGATTTCGGCCCAGCGCTCTTCGGAGAGTTTCTTCTCTGCGAGAGGGGTGCCGTCGATGAGGGCCTTGCTGGCGAATACCGCCATGGCCTCGCCGTGTCCACCATAGGTGTAGGCGCCGGTCACCTTGCACTGCTGCACGCCGAATTCGGCGGCGAGGGCCTCCTGCAGACGGGTGCTGTCGAGGGCGGCGAGGGAGGTGAGCTGGTTGGGCTTGAGGCCGGAGTGGATGAGGGCGGTCAGTGCCGTCACGTCCGCGGGATTGAAGATGACAACGACGTGCTTGACATCGGGGCAGTATTTCTCGATGAGGTCACCGAACTCGGCGGCGATCTGGCAGTTGCCCTTCAGCAGGTCTTCGCGGGTCATGCCCTCCTTGCGGGGAGCTCCGCCGGAAGATATGATGTACTTTGCGCCCTTGAAAGCGACCTCGGGGTCAACAGTCCAGGTAACGTTGGCTCCCTCGAAGGCGCAGTGATAGATTTCCTCTGCGACTCCGTGGACACCGGGCTCGTAAATATCGTAAAGGCAGATGTTGGGGGTGAGGCCGAGCATGAGCGCGGTCTGGGCCATGTTGGAACCGATCATTCCGCCGGCGCCCACAATGGTCAACTTTTCGTTAGTCAAATACTTCATAATCAATACAAGCTTAAAAGCGGCACAAAATTACAAAATTTCTTGCATAATAAAAAAATCATTATCTTTGTCCCGTTATATCAATTTATGGCACTATATCTTCAAAAAGACCTTGACGACGACTATCACTCGCGGATAGGCGTCTGGCAAATCACCGAGACCGAAGCCGAGCTTCGCGCACTCACCTCAATCCCTTCCGACGAACTGGAAGAAATCTCATACATCAAGAGCGAATCCATGCGCAAGCAGAAGCTTGCCGTGCGCGCATTGCTGGACGTAATGTTCGAAGAAAAGGTGTACCTCAGCCACCACGACAACGGCAAGCCCTACATCGAGAACAACGCCATCAACATCAGCATCACCCATACCGACAAATACGTAGCCCTCATCCTCAACGACGTGGAGGAGGTGGGCATCGACTGCGAGTCGCTCGACCGCGACTTCTCCGCGGTTGAGAAGAAGGCCCTCTCGGAGGAGGAGATCGAGGAACTCGACGACGACGCCGACGACCGCCGCACCCAGCTCGCCATCTACTGGTGCGCCAAGGAAGCGGTCTACAAGAAAATGTCCCAGTACCACGTCGACTTCGCCGAGCAGATCGAAATCGAGGCGGTGCGTCCCCGCAAGGAGGGCGAACTGGACGCCACATTCATCAACAAGGACGGCTACGAGTTAGACCTCAAGCTCGAGTACATGACCTTCGACCGCCACGTACTCGTCTGGGTGGTCGGCGAAGAATAGTTTCCGTTTGTTCTGATACATGCGCCGGGATTATGCAAATAATCGCCGGCGTTTAGGTTGCTATCGCAGCCAGGTTTCCGGGTCCTGGGGCTGTTTGCCTTTCCAGAGCTGGAAGTGGAGCTGGGTGTCTTCCAGCCCCTGGGCGACGTGGCCCAGGACCTGGCCGGTCTTGACCTTGTCGCCGGCCTTGACCGTTACGGAGCCCAGCTTGCAATAGAAGGTGAAATACTCGCCATGCTGCACCAGGACGCACTGGTTGTAGCCTGGCACCACCACTATCTGCTTCACCTCGCCGTTGAACACCGCCTTTACCGGGGCGTCCTTGTCGACGGCTATGCCCACGCCGTTGTTGAACGGCATTTCAAGCTTGGTGTACACCGGATGGGGGTTGCGGCCGAAATGGCTTACCACGCGCCCGTCGGCTGGCCAGGGCAGCTTGCCCTTGTTGGCCGCGAACTTGTCGGAGAGCACGTAGTCTATCTTGGTCTTGGTCTTCTTTCCGCCGGCGTTGGCCTTGCCTTTGCCCTTGCCGCCGCCTTCCATCTCTTCGCGGATGAGCCGCTCGATCTCGCGGTTGAGGGCCTCTACCTCGCGGCGCTTGCCGGCGAGCTGCTTCTGGTACTTGTCGCGGTCGCGCTGCAGCCTGGCTACGAGTTCGCGGGACTTGTCTTCCTCTCGCTTCAGCTTGCCGAGATCCTCGGCGCGCTGGTCGCGAAGCCGTCGGGCCTGCACCCGGAGGCTGTCGAGGCGGTTCTGCTCCGTTTCGAGCCGGTCGCGCTCCTCTTTAATCAAACGCCCCTGCGCGTTCATGCGCGAGGAGAGCTGGCGCAGGTAGCCGTAGCGCCGCAGGCCCTGAGCGAGGTTCTCGCTGGCCAGCAGGTACACGTACCAGATGCGGGAATCGCGGTTCTTGTAGGAGGTCTTGACGAGACGCCCGTAGTAGCGGGTCATCGTGTCCAGGCGGGCCTGGGTGTCGTCGATCTGCTTGCGGCAGATGCGTATGCTGTCGTTGATGGAGCCGAGTTCGCGCTCGCTGTCGTTCAGCAGCTCGCGGCGGGCCGTAGTCTGGGCGTGGAGCAGGTTAAGCTGAGTGGCGGCGTTGTCGGTCTTGGCGCTGGCTGCGCTGAGCTGCCGCTCCAGCATCTTGATGTCGCGCTCCAGGCGGGCCTTCTTGTCCTTGGTGCCGGAAAGCGTCTGCGCGCCGGCGAGCGTGCATAACGTAAGGGCCATGACGGCGGTTATGAGGATACGCGCTTTCATTCTTCCTTCTTGGATTTTGCCAGGTTGGCGTAGTATGTGGCAAGGTCTTTCTCACCAAGCTTTTCAAGCACCAGCGAGAAGTGCATCAGTATTACCGCGCTGTCCTTGCCGCCGTAGATCATGGCATGCTTGAAGTACGGCTTTGCTTCGGCCGCCTTGCCCCGCAGGAACAGTATCCAGCCGTAGGTGTCGAGGTAGGTGGGGTTGTCGGGCTCCTTCTCAATCGTGAGGCGGCTCATCTTCTCGGCCTTGCGGAGGCGCTGTTTCTTCAGGCTCAGATAGTAGGCGTAGTTGTTCAGCACCGCGAGGTCTTCGGGATTGATTTTGAGGGCATTCTCGTACGACTTGAACGCCTCGCGCCTGCGCCCCATGGAATAAAGGGTGTCGCCTATGATTGCGTAGCCGGTCACCTGGGCGTCGGGGTCGTCGGGCTGGAGTTCCATCAGCTTCCGGCACTCGTCGATGACCGTCTGGCTGTCTTTCATCTCGGACGCCATCTGCATGAGCAGGGTGTGCGCGTGGACGCTGTTGGGCTCGGCCTCGGTGTAGATGCGCATCAGCGTCGCCATCTGCGGGAGCAGCGCCTTGAAGGTGCGCGGGTCGAAGTTGCCCAGTGCCCCCAGGAGCGCGCTGTGCTTCATGTCGTCTTCGGCGTCGGGGTCGCGTACGAGTTCGGCGAGGGTGGCGAAGAACGAAGGGTAGTCGCGCTTCATGCGGTAGGCGCCGGCGAGTACGGAGCGGGTGGCGATGTCGGGGTACCTTGCGGGATCGTGTGCCTTGAGCTGGCGGAACAGTGTGTCCGCGGCCGCGGCGTTGCCGGTGCTGATGTACAGATTGGCGAGCGTTTCCTTATACCAGACGTTGGAGGGATCGAGCGCTGCGGCGGTTTCGAAATGCCCGGCCGCATCCTTTATAATGCCGTTTGCGTAGCTGCAGATGCCCAGATAATAGTGTACGGCGTCGTTTTCAGGGGCTACGGCTGCGAGCGAATCGAGCTGCCCGACGGCGGAGGCGATATCACCAGCCTCAATGAGGCCCACGGCGTCCAGAATGCCGTTTTCGACGCTTTCAGGCTCCTGAGCGCGGAGGGGCAGAAGGGCGAAAGCGAGGAGAAAACTGAGCAGGACTTTCTTCATACGATTACAAAAATATTGATTTTTTGTCTATTTTCGCAAAATCATTTGCGGTTTTAAGATTTTTTCGGACCCGATGCAACTTTTTGGAGACAACTCGCATCTTTATACTTGGATGATTGAGAAGGCCAAGGAAGGTGACAGACGTGCACAAAAAGCCTTATACGACTCCCTGGCAGACAAAATGTATGCCGTTTGCCTGCGCTATATGGGAGATCGCGATGCGGCTGAAGACGTCCTTCAGGACGGATTTGTGACCCTGTTCACCAAACTTGACACCTTCACGGGTGACGGCTCCTTTGAGGGTTGGGCCCGAAAGATCTTTGTCAACACTGCATTGATGAGTCTGCGAAAGAACGACATTCTCAAGGAGACCGAAGACGTCGAGGCCGCCCGATACATATCCAGCGAAGCCCCGTCGGCAATCCAGGATATCGGCTACAAGGAGCTGAGCCGCATGGTGGCGGAACTCCCGGCCGGGTTCAGGACGGTGTTCAACATGTACGTGGTCGAAGGCTACTCCCACCAGGAGATAGCGGAGGCCCTGGACATATCCGTGACCACCTCCCGTTCGCAGCTCCTCAGGGCGCGGGCCATATTGCAGGCAAAGATCACCGAACGTTTGAAAGACAAAAAAAGATAGATACAGATGCAAGACAACTGGCAGGAATTTGACCGACAGATGAAGTCGGTGCTGCACGACGCAGGGGAGAAAGCGCCCCGCGGCGTGTGGCGTGCCGTGTCCGCGCGTCTCGATTCGTCAGCATCCGCTGCAGTCTGGTGGAAGTGGGCCGTGCCCGCGTTCGCCCTCGCCGCGCTTGTCGCCGGTCTGTTCCTCACGGGAACCTTCGACCGCCAAAGCGCTCCGGGCTCCGATGTCCAGATACTTGCAGAGGCTTCAGATAACGTTGAGGAAACGCCCGCAATCGTGCTTCCCGGCAAGGACGACGTGCCAGTGGAAGTGAACAAGGTGCTGCGCAACGTGCACCGCGCATGGCAAAGGCCGGCGGCAGATGCCATCGCGCTCCAGGAGTCGGAACCGTTTACCCCTGCTGCAGAGCAGTCAGAGGCCGTTTCCGGCGATGATCCCGGCGTTCCAGAAGGCAAGGAGGAAAAATCCGCTTACGACGAAGAGACAGCGGCTCAATGGGCCCGCATCGAAAGGGAGGAGCATGCCCGCGCCTCCAGGGCCGGATTCAGCGGGCTTTATGCACAAGGCGGAGTCGGAGGCAACGATTCCAATATATCCTATGGCGGCAACGGCATCAGCCGTATGGCCCCCGGCAACGGTTCCGTCAACGCCGGAATCAGCGAGGCAGGCACCTCTACCTACGGAGTTCCATTCACAATCGGTCTGGGTGCGAGGTTCCATGTCGCCGACAGGATTTCATTGGGCACAGGTCTCGACTATTCCCTGCTGACCCGTTCCTTCAACGGCAGCTACAACGGGAATCTCAGCGACAAGTACGAGGGCAGTATCTACCACACGGTACAGTACCTCGGCGTGCCGCTGAACGCCTATTACGATCTGCTCTCCACCCGCGACGGCCTCATGAACGTGTATGCATGGGGCGGCGGAGAGGCTGAGTATTGCATTTCCAACAAGTACCGCCTGATGAGCGCTTCGCCGGTGGTGATTCCCGACAAGGCCGGTGGCTTCCAGTTCTCGGCAGCCCTCGGCGTGGGAATCGAGTTCAAGCTCTCCGACAAACTGGGTCTGTATCTCGACCCGTCGGTCCGCTACTATTTCCACGGCAACCAGCCAAAGTCGATCCGCACAGACAAGCCGTTCATGTTCACTTTCGACGCCGGCTTGAGGTTCGACTTGTAGATTCGGGGTGTGGCGCAGTTGGCTAGCGCATCTGGTTTGGGACCAGAGGGTCGCAGGTTCGAGTCCTGTTACCCCGACCGATATGGAACGTAAACTGTTGATTCTTATGATGGCCGCCGGTCTGGCGGCTTTCTCGTGTGTTAAGCCGGACGTCATTCCGGACGACCAGATACGCGCCCGTTTCGACAACATCAGAAAATCCTTATAGCCGAAGGAATCAGGTGAGTTCCTCGAAAGACATACTTCTCGGACGCCTCCGCGGCGGCGAATCCCTCTCCGGAGGCCAGCAGGTAAAGCTCACGCTTCTGCTGGCCGTTCCCGCCATACTCGCCCAGCTGTCGAGCGTGCTGATGCAGTACATCGACTCCGCCATGGTGGGGCGCCTGGGTTCCAACCAGGCCGCGTCCATCGGGCTGGTGGCTTCCTGCACCTGGCTCTTCAACGGCTTCGCGATGGCGGTGATGACTGGATTCTCGGTGCAGGTGGCTCATGCCTGCGGCGCGAAGAACTTCGACAAGGCGCGCAGCCTGCTCCGCCAGGGCCTCACCGCGGTGCTTCTGTTCTCCGCTTTCCTGGGTCTCGCCGGAATCGGCATCAGCGGGCCGCTTCCGCTCTGGCTGGGAGGTTCCGAGGCCATCCATTCCGACGCGTCCGGATACTTTTCCATCTACGCGTTGTTCCTGCCCATAAGCATGACCGGCTATGCAGCCGCAGCCATGCTGCAGGCCAGCGGCAACATGAAGGTGCCCAGCATCATTTATATCTGCATGTGCGCCTTCGACGTGGTGTTCAACTATATCTTCATCTATGTGCTGGACCTCGGGGTGAGGGGCGCCGCCTGGGGCACCGGAGTGGCCGAAACCCTCTCTTCGGCGTTCGCGGTGTGGTATGCATGCACGCGGTCCAGGGAACTCAGGATCACAGGCACGCGCGGTTCTTTCATTCCTTCGCGGACGGTGCTGGGCGCCGCTTTCCGCATCACCGGGCCGCTGTGGATCCAGAACGTGGTGATGCGTGGCGCCTACGTGATCAGCACCCTTATCGTGGCGCCTCTGGGCCCGGTGAGCATCGCCGCCAACGCATTCGCCATCACCGCCGAGAGCTTCTGCTATATGCCCGGGTTCGGTCTCGAGGAGGCTTCCACCACGCTGGTGGGCCAGAGCCTCGGAGCCGGCAGGACTTCGCTGGCGAAGCGTTTCGCCTGGATCACCATAGGAATGGCGATGGCGCTGATGTCGGTGCTGGCCGTGGCCATGTACGCCTTCGCTCCGCAGATGATGGGCATAATGAGCACCGATCCAGACGTGGTGTCGCTGGGCGCCCGCGTGCTGCGTATCGAGGCCTTCGCTGAGATTTTCTACGCCGCGGCTATCGTGGGTGTCGGAGTCTGCGCCGGCGCAGGCAATACCACTACCCCTACCGTCCTGAATCTTGCGACCATGTGGGTGGTGCGAATCGGCCTGGCGCTCATCCTCACCCCGCGCATGGGCCTGGTGGGATACTGGATCGCCATGTGCATAGAGCTCAGCCTCAGAGGTATCCTGTTCCTGCTCTATGTACGCTCCGGGCATTGGCTTAAGCGCTGGCAGGTTTCTGAATCAACTTGAGGTAAGGGGCACTAATTCCCAAAAAATTAGTAACTTTGCCCCCTGATGAGGCGTTTTGTCATAAACAGAGACACTCTCGAATACGAGGAATCACAGCTTCCCCGCTGGCGCTCCGTACTCCGCACCGCAGTGACCGCGGTGGCTGCTGTCGCGGTGGTCGGCGGCTTCTGCTGGCTGTGGTTCGTCAAGCTCGGCAATGACCTTCCCAAGACAGCGCTCCTCAAGCGTCAGAACGATGCCTGGCAGGCGAACATGGGCGTCATCCGCCATAAACTCGACGTTTATGAGGCCACTCTTTCCGGCATCGAATCGCGTGACGACGAGGTGTACCGATCCATTTTCGCCCTCGACCCCGTGCCCGACAGCACGAGGGTGGACAGTCTCGCATCCCAGATGCAGGCGCTGGCCCTCCGCATCGACCTGATGCAGTACCGGGTGAATGCCCAGGCGGCGGCCCTCGGCGAGGTGGCAGTGGTGGCCAAGAAGGCGGGCGACATGGTGTCGTGCATCCCTGCGGTGCCGCCCATCCAGCCCAAGAAAGGCACTTACACCCTTTCCAGCCCCTTCGGAACCCGCACCGACCCCGTGTACGGAGGCATGGCGCGCCACACCGGGCAGGATTTTGCATCCACTATAGGCAATCCGGTATATGCCACCGGCGACGGAACCGTGGAGAAAGTGGACTTCAAGTACACCGGCTACGGCAACGAGGTGGTGATAGACCACGGATTCGGCTACAAGACCCGCTACGCCCACCTGAACACTATAGACGTGGGCGTGGGGCAGGCTGTCAAGCGCGGCGAAAAGATAGGGGAGATAGGCAAGTCGGGCAAGTCGACGGGCCCCCACCTCCACTACGAGGTGCTCTACAAGGGCAACGCCATCAACCCGATGAGTTTCATGGACATGACCATGCCGGTGGACGAATACCGCGCCATGGTGAACAAACGCAAGCAGGAGAAAGCCGGAGTAAGGCCCACTACTGCCGCAATAGGCGAAAGGCAACGCCGTCAGGGAACGAATGGGCGGTAACAGATACGAATTCGACCTGCGGAACTTCAGCTTCCGCAAGGCGGGTCACAGGGTTACCTCAGCCCTGTGGCGCGGCCTGAAATTCGTGCTCACCGTGCTGTCGCTCGCAATCGTGGGCTATGCGGTGGTCGCCCTCTTCTACAGCACCGACGAGGAAAAGCGCCTGAAGGCGGAGAACAGGCATTACGAGGAGCTCTATCCTTCTCTCCCGCCCAAGGTGAGCCGTCTGGGCAAGGACCTGAAAGCCCTCTCCGCCAGCGACGACGTCATCTACAAGGACATTTTCCGTTCCGAGCCGCCCGCCGACGACCCCATGTCGTCGCTGGACGTGTTCTTCGGCAGCGACTCCATACCCGACACAAAACTGGTGTTCTACACCGCCGAGAAGGCCGACCGCCTGATGGCTATGGCTCCGGAGGTGGACAGCCTGTTCCAGGTGATAGTCGGCATACTGAAAGACGGCAGTTACGTGATGCCGCCGATGCAGATGCCGCTGAAGAACGTCAGCTACACCCAGACCGGCGCCGGAACCGGATCCAAGATCAACCCCTTCTACACCACCACGGCGCATCACGACGGAGTCGATTTCATAGTTGCGCAGGGCACCCCCGTTTTCGCTCCCGCGGACGGCGTGGTGAGCGACGTGACCCATTCCCTGAAGGGCGACGGCAACACCGTAACTATCAAACACAAAGGCGGATACATCACTCGCTACGCGCATCTTTCCGACATCTTCGTGTCGCAGGGCCAAAGCGTGCGCAAGGGCGCGAGGATAGCCTGTGCGGGCATGTCGGGCAACTCCTACGCCCCCCACCTGCACTACGAAGTGAGGCGCGACAGCACGGTGCTCGATCCGCTCAATTACATTTTCGCGTCGGTCACTCCGGAGGAGTACACCAACATGGAGTACATGGCGCGGCATACCAGACAATCAATGGATTAACGACAATATGGAAAAACTATTCTACACCATCGGCGAAGCGGCCGAAGCCATCGGAGAGTCCGTCTCCCTCGTGCGGTTCTGGAGCAATTCATTCCCCAGGCTCCTCAAACCCAGACGCAACGCCAAAGGCAACCGTCAGTACACCGCCGACGACATCGAAACCCTCAAGCAGATCCACTATCTGGTGAAGGACAAGGGGCTTACGCTCGAAGGGGCCGGCAAGCAGATTGCGGCCTCCAACGCATCCGTGAGCAACTCCGTAAAGGCCCTCGATTCGCTCAGGGAAATTAGGGCGCAACTTGTGGAAATCAAGAATTCCATTTAAGAAAAAAAATACATACCTTTGCAATTCGCTTGAATATCTAATATTATTATATGGCCACTACTAAGAAACCCAAGACGGTCGCGTCGCCCATCGACGAACGCGAAACTTTCGTCTCCCTGCAGAAGACTTTTGCCGACTCCGAGTCCAGCACCGAAGAAAAACTGAAGGTTCTTTACGATCTGCAGAATGCCGATAACGAGATAGAGAAACTGGTCCAGCTGCGCGGCGAACTGCCCGCAGAGGTCGCGGCTCTTGAGGCCGAGGTTGCCGGGTGCAACGAGAGAATCGCCAGCCTTGAGCAGATCATCGCCCAGTACAATGCCAACATCGCGTCGATGAACGAGGACATCGTTTCCCTCGACGCCGAAATCGAAAAATACCGCCAGCAGCTGGAGAATATTTCCAACAGCCGCGAGTTCGACTCCATCAACAAGGAGCTCGAGAACCTCGGGATACTCCGCAAGATCGACGAGAAGAAGATCGACGAATCCCGCGAAGCCATAAGCGACAACAAGGCCACCATCCAGCGCGTGAACGAGAAGCTCGACATCCTCGGCATCGACCTCGAGGCCAAGAAGGAAGAGCTCGCCGTGATCGTTGAGTCCACCGCAAAGGAGGAGAAGGCTCTCGTCAAGACCCGCGACGACCTGGCCGCAAAGCTCGACGAGCGCACCCTCAGCGCCTACAACCGCATCCGCGCCAGCGTGCACAACCACCTCGCCGTGGTCACCGTTTACAACGGCGACTCCTGCGGAGGATGCTTCAACACCATCACCCCCCAGCGCCTCATCGACATCGCTTCCGGCAAGAAGCTCGTGATATGTGAGCACTGCGGGCGCATCATCGTGGCGACGCCCGACAGCGCTGAATAATGGCAGAGGCCAAAACCACCAGGAAGAAAAGCCGCCCCGCGGCCGATCTTGACACCATAGGGCTTGAGATGGGAAACAAACCCCCTCAGGCTCTTGATGTTGAGGAGGCAGTGCTGGGCGCCATGCTTATAGAGCCCTCCTGCGTCGACCAGGCCATGGAGGAGCTCACGGCTTCGTGCTTCTACGACCAGAAGCACCGCATGATCTTCGAGGCCATGTCGGCCCTCGTGCTCGACCACACCTCCATCGACATCATCACCGTCAGCAACAAGCTCAAGAGCAACGGCAATCTTGAAATCGTGGGAGGCGCCGTGGCCCTGGCGGGCCTGTCGGAGAAGGTGGGCAGCGCCGCGCACATGGAGTATTACATCAAGATACTCAAGCAGAAGACTATACAGCGCGACCTCATCACCGCTTCCTACGACATCCTGCGCGACGCTTACGACGAGTCCGTCGCCGTTGACGACCTCATCGACAAGGCCCAGACCAAGGTGTACGACGCCATCCAGAGCAATGTGCGCAAGGAGGTCCAGGACATCAAGAGCATCATCAACGAGGCCATGGCCGACATCCAGGAGCAGCAGACCTCCGAAGGACTGAGCGGAGTGCCGTCCGGCTTCGTGAGCATCGACCGCATCACCAACGGCTGGCAGCGTTCCGACCTCATCATCCTGGCTGCCCGCCCCTCCGTGGGTAAGACTGCGTTCGCACTCAACCTGGCCCGCAACGCCGCCGTCGACCACCATATGCCGGTCGCGGTGTTCTCCCTGGAAATGTCCGCCACGCAGCTGGTCAAGCGTCTTATGACCAGCGAGTCCGGCCTTCCCGCCGACAAGATCAAGGGCAACGTCAAGCTGGAGCCCCACGAGTGGGAACAGCTGGAGTTCAAGCTCCGCAACCTCACCAAGGCGCCGTTCTACATCGACGACACCCCTGGCATGCAGATCATGGAGTTCCGCACCAAGGCCAAGAACCTCGTGAAGAACAAGGGAGTGCGCCTGATCGTGGTGGACTATCTGCAGCTGATGCAGGGCCCCGTGGAGCTGAAGGGCATGCGCGAGCAGGAGGTTGCGGCCATCTCCCGCACCCTCAAGGCAACCGCCAAGGAGCTCAACATCCCCATCATCGCACTGTCGCAGCTGTCGCGCCAGGCGGTCACCCGTGCGGGCAGCGCCGGAAAGCCGCTCCTCAGCGACCTCCGCGAATCCGGCTCCATCGAGCAGGACGCCGATATGGTGATCTTCATCCACAGACCCGACTACGTAGGCCTCAGCGACAATCCGGAGGACCGCGAGAAGACCCAGATAATCATTGCCAAGCACCGTAACGGCGAAACCCGCGACATCGACATGGTGTTCAAGAGCGAGCAGATCCGCTTCATGGAGATGGACGAGGCCCTCGACCGCCTCGCCGCCCGTCCCGTGCAGTCGGCGATGAACAACGACGACGCTCCGTTCGCTCCCGACACCTACGGCGGATTCGGCCCCACCAGCGAGTTTTAATGGAAGAAATAACCCACAAGGGCCGCATTGTGGCCATCGACCCCGAAGTCACGACGATAGAGATTATCGCCGAGGACGCATGCGCCGCCTGCCATGCCAAGGGCCTCTGCAGCATCAGCGGCGAGAAGGTCAAGCAGGTGCAGGTGCGCACCAGCGCATGGACGCCGCGCCAGGTGGGCGACGAGGTTGAAGTGGCCCTCCGCAAGGCCATGGGCTACAAGGCGGTGTTCATCGCCTACGGCCTGCCCCTGGTGGTGCTGTTCGTCGCGCTCATGGCGCTCAATGCGCTGGGAGTGGGCGAGTTGTACGCCGGCCTGGGAGCCATCGGCGCCGTGGCGCTGTGCTACCTTGTCATCTTCCTGTTCCGCAACAAACTGAGCAAAGAATATACATTTTACCTGAAATGACCGAAACGATAATCTGGACCGTAGTCATCCTTACCGTCCTCGGCCTTGTCCTTTCCCTGGTGCTCTTCTGGGTGGCCAGAAAGTTCAGGGTAGAAGAGGATCCGAGGATAGACGAAATCGAAAAGACACTGCCGGGCGCCAATTGCGGCGGCTGCGGCTTTGCCGGATGCCGGGCCTTCGCGGACGCCGCCGTCAAGGCGGGCAACCTCGACGCCAACTTCTGCCCCGTGGGCGGCAGTGAGGTGATGAAGAAGGTTGCCGCCATCCTCGGCTGCGAAGTGGCTGAAACGGCTCCCCGCGTGGCCGTGGTTCGCTGCAGCGGCAGCTGCGCCAACCGCCCCAAAATCAACGAGTACGAGGGCGTGCAGTCCTGCAAGGTGAAGGCCGCCCTGTACAGCGGCGACACCGGGTGCATCTTCGGATGCCTTGGATGCGGCGACTGCGTGGCGGCCTGCGGCTTCGGAGCTCTCTCCATGAACCCCGAAACCGGCCTGCCCGAGGTTGACGAAAGCAAGTGCACCTCCTGCGGCAAGTGCGTTGCCGCCTGCCCCAAGCGCATCATCGAGCTGCGTCCCCAGGGGCCCCGCGGTATGCGCATGTTCGTCTCCTGCACCAACAAGGACAAGGGCCCCGTGGCCCGCAAGGCCTGTTCCGCCGCCTGCATCGGCTGCGGCCTGTGCGAGAAGACCTGCCGCCACGGAGCGGTCACCGTCGCCGACAACGTGGCGTACATCGACCCTGCCAAGTGCAAGCTCTGCCGCGAGTGCGAGGCGGTCTGCCCGACCGGCGCCATCCACGGCGTGAACTTCCCGAAGCCCCTCGACAAGGACGCCGTCAAGAAGCGTATCGCAGAGCGCAACGCGGCCGAGAAAGCGGCCCAGGAAGCCGCTGCCAACCCTGTAAAAAAGGAGGAGAACAATGGCTAAACTGACATTTTCCATCGGCGGCATCCATCCCGCCGACAGCAAGCTCGCCAGGGACCGCAAAATAGAGGTTCTGCCTCTGCCTCCCAAGGTGTACGTGTCCATGTTCCAGCACCTCGGCGCCCAGGCCAAGCCCATAGTCGCCCCCGGCGACAAGGTGAAGGCCGGCCAGATAATCGCCGAACCGGGCGGATTCATTTCGGCATACGTGCACTCTCCCGTATCCGGCACCGTCAAGTCCGTCGCCCCGCGCAAGGACCTCGCCGGCTACAACGTGATGCACGTCGAAATCGACGTCGAAGGCGACGAGTGGGCCGAGGGCATCGACCTCTCCCCGGAACTTGTCACCGCCATCCCCGAGGACCGTGAGTTCATCCTCGACCGCATCAAGATGAACGGCGTTGTGGGCCTCGGCGGCGCCACCTTCCCAACGCATGTAAAGCTTAACCCGCCGCCCGGAAAGAAGGCCGACTGCCTCATTCTGAACGGCGCCGAGTGCGAGCCTTACCTTACCAGCGACTTCCGCATCCTGCTTGAGCGCACCGACGAGATCGTGGTGGGCGCCGCAGTTATGCAGAAGGTGCTCGGCGACTGCCCCTGCGTCATAGGCATCGAGGAAAACAAGCCCGAGGCCATTGCCGCCGTGCGCGCGTCCGTCGCCCGCCTGGCTTATCCCGGCATCCGCGTGGAAGTGCTGAAGAAGCGTTACCCGCAGGGCGGTGAGAAGCAGCTCATCGACGCCGTTATGCACCGTCAGGTGCGCTCCGGAGGCCTGCCCATCGACGTGGGCGCCGTGGTCCAGAACGTCGCCACTTCGCTGGCGGTGTACGAGGCCGTCCAGAAGAACAAGCCTCTGGTTACCAATACCCTGACCGTTACCGGCGACTGCCTCCCCGTGGAGCGCCAGCACAACTACCTCTTCCGTATCGGCATGCCGCTTTCGTACATCGCCGAGCAGGCGGGAGGCGTCCCCGAGGGCGCCGTCAAGATGGTGAGCGGCGGCCCTATGATGGGCAAGGCCATCGCCAATCTCGACGCGGCCACCGTAAAGGGCTCTTCGTCGATCCTGTACCTGAGCGACGCTACCCGCCGCAAGCCCGAGGGCCCCTGCATCCGCTGCGGCCGCTGCGCCGACGCGTGCCCCATGGGCCTCGAACCCTTCCTGCTGCGCAAGCTCTACGCCGCCGGCGACGCCGTCGCGCTGGAGAAGAACGCAGTGCACGACTGCATTGAGTGCGGCTGCTGCCTGTACAGCTGTCCCGCCAACATTCCGCTGCTCGACAACATCCGTTTGGCCAAGGCCCAGGTCATGGGCATCATCAGGGCCAGAAACGCTAAGAAGTAAGCCATGGATAAGATGATTGTTTCCCCTTCGCCGCACCTGCATTCTCCTGCCTCTACAAACAGGATAATGCTCGACGTAGTCATCGCACTGGTGCCGGCGTTGCTTGTTTCGTTCTTGTTTTACGGCTGGTCGCAACTGCTCGTCCTTGTAGTGAGCTGCGTCGGCTGCGTCGGCCTTGAGTGGCTGATCGCCCGCTTCCTGATGAAGCGTCCGGAGTTGTTCAGCGGCATGTCGGCGCTCGTGACCGGCATCCTGCTTGCCATGAACCTGCCCGCAACCGCTCCCTGGTGGATAGTGCTTATCGGTGCGCTGGTGGCTATAGGTATAGCTAAGATGTCTTTCGGCGGACTCGGACAGAACCTGTTCAATCCCGCCATCACGGCACGCGTGTTCCTGCTCGTGTCGTTCCCGGTGCAGATGACCAACTGGTCCATGCCTGCGGGATCGTTCGTGGAGGTGGATGCCATTACCGGCGCCACTCCTCTTTCCGTCATCAAGGAGGGCCTGAAGTCCGGACTGAGCATCGACGACGTGCTGGCCGCCAACGGCATGGACATGTCCATGCTGCTTCGCGACATCGGCGGTTCGTCCGGTGAAATATCCGCGCTGGCGCTTCTCGCCGGCTTTGTTTACCTGCTGGTGCGCCGCGTCGTGAAGCCCTGGATTCCACTCAGTATCCTGGCTACGATTGCTGTTATCGCCGCGGTGTTCCACGGAGTTGATCCGGAGCATTTCACCGGCCCCACCTTCAATATCATGACCGGCGGCGTGCTGCTTGGCGCCTTCTTTATGGCCACCGACTATGTCACCTCGCCCATGAGCAACTGGGGCGGAGTGATTTACGGCGTGGGCATTGGTGTGATAGTGATGATGATACGCTACTTCGGGTCGTATCCCGAGGGCATGTCGTTCGCCATCCTCATCATGAACTGCTTCGTGCCGCTCATCAACAGGGCGTTCCACCAGAAAAAATTCGGGAGGGCATAGGATATGGCAGCTAAATCGAATCTCAAGAACATGGCGCTGAGCCTCACGCTGGTGTGTCTGGTGTGCTCCGCTATCCTGGGCTGCGTCTATGCGGTCACCAGCGGCCCCATCCAGGAGGCCGAGGCCGCCAAGACGGCCGCATCAATCGCCCGCGTGCTTCCTCCGTTCCAGGGCGTGCCCGAGCAGGAAGTGGTGAACGTCGACGGCGCCGACTACAAGTATTTCCGTATGCCGGGCGCCGGCACCGCGGTGATTTCCACCGTGGGTGGTTTCGGCGGTCCGCTCACCCTCATGGTGGGCTTCGGCGAGGACGGGCTCGTGGTGAACACGGTGGTGCTCTCCCACAGCGAGACTCCCGGCCTCGGTGCCAAGTGCCAGACGGAAGCCTCCTTCATCGACCAGTTCAAGGGCTGGGATCCCGCTGCAAAGAAGCTTGCGGTGCGCAAGGACGGCGGCGAAGTGGATGCCATCACGGCTTCCACCATCACCTCCAGGGCCTACTCCGCAGCCGTTGCAAACGCTTATCAGGTTTATTTGAAACTGTCGGAAAATGAGTAAGTTCGGATTGATTGCCAAAGGTATTCTCAAGGAGAATCCGACCTTTGTACTTGTGCTCGGCATGTGTCCGACCCTGGCGACCACGACCTCGGCCATGAACGGCCTGGAGATGGGTCTCGCCACCATGTTCGTGCTCATTCTCAGCAATATAGTGATTTCGCTCATAGCCCCGGTGGTGCCCGACAAGGTGCACATCCCCGTGTATATCGTGGTGATCGCCACCTTCGTTACGGTGCTTCAGCTGCTCATGCAGGCCTTCGTGCCCGAGGTGTACGAGACGCTCGGCCTGTTCATCCCGCTCATCGTGGTGAACTGCATCGTGTTGGGCCGTGCCGAGGCGTTCGCGAATAAGAATTCCGTAGGCGATTCGGCGCTCGACGGCATCGGTATCGGCATAGGCTTCACGCTTTCGCTCACCGTCATCGGCATCGTTCGCGAGATTCTCGGCAGCGGGTCGGTGTTCGGCTGGAAGTTCATCGCCGGCGACGGCATCCTCGCCTTCGTCATGGCTCCCGGCGCCTTCATCGTGCTGGGTTATCTGATGGTGTTGTTCAACAAATTGGCAAGGAGGTAGTTTATGGAATATCTGCTTATAATTGTTTCGGCAATATTCGTCAACAATATCGTGCTGGCCCAGTTCCTGGGCGTGTGCCCGTTCCTGGGCGTTTCCAGCAAGCTTTCCACCGCCACCGGCATGTCCGGCGCCGTGTGCTTCGTGATTACGCTCGCCACGGTGGTGACGTACCTCATCAACAACTACCTGCTGGTGCCATTCGGACTCGGATTCCTGCAGACCATCGCGTTCATCCTGGTCATCGCCGCCCTGGTGCAGATTGTGGAAATCGTGCTCAAGAAGATCAGCCCGTCGCTGTACCAGGCGCTGGGCATCTTCCTGCCGTTGATCACCACCAACTGCGCCGTCCTGGGCGTGGCTATCACCGTGGTGTCCAAGGAATTCAGTTTCGGCGGCGCCCCTCACCTCATGAATCTTGGCGAGGCTGTCGTGTATGCGGTGGCCACTTCGCTGGGCTACGGCCTTGCAATGGTGCTTTTCGCTGGCCTGCGCGAGCAGCTTGCCATGAACGACGTTCCCAAGTCGTTCAAGGGTCTGCCGATTGCATTCATTACCGTGGGTATCATGGCCCTTGCGTTCCTGGGCTTCTCCGGTATCGTGTAGTATGGAGTTCAGGGTAGGACAGGGTTACGACGTGCATCAGATCCGCGAGGGTCTGCCCATGTGGCTGTGCGGGGTGCAGGTTCCCTCGGACCGTGGCTTCGTGGCCCATTCCGACGGCGACGTGGCCATCCACGCGCTGTGCGACGCCCTGCTGGGCGCGCTGGCGCTCGGCGATATCGGACACCTGTTTCCCGACACTTCCGACGAATTCAAGGGTATCGACAGCAAGATCCTGCTAGGCAGGGTGATGGAGAAGGTTCGCGGGCTCGGCTGGAGCGTGGCGAATGCCGATATCACCATCGCCTTGCAGGCGCCCAAGATCGCCTGGCTCGTGCCCGCGATGCGCGAGTGCCTGGCCGGGGTGATGGGTGTGGACGCCGGCGCAGTGAGCGTGAAGGCCACCACCACCGAGCGGCTCGGTTTCGTGGGCCGCGGCGAGGGTTGCGAAGTGTGGGCTGTGGTGATGTTGCAGAAATAGAACTACTGCCTGTATATAAAACAAAAAGTCGCCTTTGACGGCGGCTTTTTTTGTTGAGATAGAAGGACTCGAACCCTCACTGACAGAGCCAGAATCTGTAGTGCTACCATTACACCATATCTCAATGGACCGCAAAGATACAACTCTTTTGGATAATAGCAAAATTTTTTTGTCGCGTCCGGCTCTGGTTGTGCGAAGACAACGCCGGCGCCTTCCCGTAGTCCTCGCGCACGTTTTCCGCCGCTCCGCTGCCGTTTTTTGTTCGCGAAGACAATGCCGATACCTTCCCGTAGTCCTCGCGGTCAGTTAATGAGGGAAAGTGTCATCGTGGCCGGTTCCTGATTGTGATAGCCGGGGTAGAGGGCTTTGAGAGCCTTGAGGTCTTCGGGGCGGACGGAGCCGATGACGGTGTCGTAGCCGAAGGTCTCCTTGTCTTTGAGACAGATTTCCATCAGCCCGTATTTATCGATGTGGATGTCGCCCGCCTTATGGAGATAGTGTGCCTTCGCGTAGCAGGGCGGGACTTTTTCCCGCAGCTGCTTTTGGAATCCTTCGGTATCGTCACTGATGAACAGGAAGGTGTCGCGGCAGACGGGGAGTGTGACGGTGCGGCCTGCGATCTGCCTCTTGAATGCCTCGCCGGCTCCGGTGTTGCGGATGTCGAAGAGAAATGACTTGCCGTCGACCGTGACCTTCAGGCGCATGTCCTTGAGGCCTTCATACTTTGGAGTTTCGGTTGCGGGAAGGCATTCCTGGGTGCCGCGGTAGAGCTCGTGCCAATCCTCCCAGTGCTGCGGGTTTTCTTCGTAGTCGAGGGCTTTTGATCCTTCGATCACGATGCTCGCCGGAGAATGGGTGTCGTTGGCCATGATGGGGATGACGGCGGTTTCGAATTCGCCGGAGACCACGCCGTAGCAATACTCCCACCCGTCGATCAGGGCACGGTAGCTGTACTGCTTCCAGTCTTCTCCCGGCTCGAATTTGGTTTTCGGCACGTATTCGTATGTGAGGTCTATCGTCAGCGTCGTGCCCTCCTGCGGGATGACGTCCGAGATGCCCTCCGGAACCTTGATCTCATCGGCGGTCACGTCAAAGTATTCCACCCACCCCCAGCAGCCGGTAGCGAGTGCGGCTACTATAAGCAGGTATATGATATGACGTGCGTGCTTCACGTATCTTAAATGCTGTTTATGGTTTTTTCTTGCTCAAGCGGTGCAAAAGTATCTATTTTTGGCTATCTTCGCTGCTGGAAACGATAATCAGACTGATAATTGATGAGAAAGTGTTTGTTTTTAATTGCCCTGTCTTTGGTCACGCTGTTCGTGGGTTGTTCCAAGGACGGTCCGGAGAAGCCCGAGGAGTATTTTACCTTATGGAACTCCTGTAATGCGCTGAACGCTTTGACGGAATATGTCGAAGACGTTACGGACCCGAATTCCAAGAATTTCATAAAGAGGGAAGACAGGATCGCTACGTTCGACATGGACGGAACGTTCGTGGGCGAGCTTTATCCGAGCTATTTCGAGTACAATCTGCTGGAGTACCGTGTACTGGATGATCCAGCATACAGGGACAAAGCCCCGGACGATGTCAGGGAAGCAGCCCAGAACATCAGGGACTTTGTGCGTACCGGCAAGAAGCTTCCCGACCATTTCGATATGATTCACGCTCAGGCTGCGGCCAAGGCATATTCAGGGATGACGCTTGCCGAGTTTGACAGGTATGTAAAGTCATATGCTTCAAAGCAGGCCAACGGGTTCACAGGGATGACTTATGGCCAGAGCTTCTACAAGCCCATGCTTCAGGTGTTCGATTATCTCGATGCCAAAGGTTTTACTTATTATGTGGTATCCGGTTCCGACCGGTTTATCTGCCGCGCTCTGGTCGAGTCCATAGGGATTGCCCCCAACCGGGTAATCGGCATGGACGTGAGACTGAAGTCAAGCCGCCAGGGTGTAGATCCCGGGGTCGATTACACGATGGGCAGTGAAGAGGATCTTATCCGCACCGACGAACTGATTATCAAGAACCTGAAGACCAACAAGGTGCTGCAGATCACCCAGGAGATAGGCAAGGTACCGGTGCTGTCCTTCGGAAACAGCGGAGGCGATTCCGCAATGCACAATTTCTGCCTCAGTAACGAGCTGAGGTCGGCCGCATTCATGCTTATCGCCGACGACGAGGCGCGTGACCATGCCAACCGGGATAAAGCCCTCTCGCTTGGCGAGCAGTGGCGCAAGGCCGGTTACCACGTCATTTCCATGAGAGATGATTTCAAGACCATCTATGGCGACGGGGTAAAAAAAGTAGATTTCACTTTCAATTAGACCGATTTATATGAAATTCAAACTTGCTGTATTTATGTCTGTGCTGCTGATGGCGGTCGGATGCGGAAACAACGGTTCGCGCCAGCAGAAAGCCGCCGAAGAGGAGGCTGCCGCAGATTCACTTCAAACCCAGGAAACAATGGAAACAATCGCTGCAATGCCCGAAGAGCCCGTATTCGACATCGTCACTTCATTGGGCACCATCCGTATCAGGCTCTACTCCGACACTCCCAAGCATCGCGACAACTTCGTCAAACTTGCAACCAGCGGCTTCTACAACGGACTGCTGTTCCACCGCGTTATCAAGGACTTCATGATCCAGGGTGGCGATCCTCTCACCAGGAACATCGAAAACCAGCCCAAGTTCGGCACCGGTGGCCCCGGATACCAGATCGAAGCTGAAATCGTTCCCGGCCATCGCCATCAGAAGGGAGCACTGGCCGCTGCCCGCAAGGGCGATATCGCCAATCCTATGAAAGAATCCAGCGGCTCGCAGTTCTACATTGTGCAGAGCGAAGCCGGCTGCAGCCACCTCGACGGAGAGTACACCATCTTCGGCGAAACCATTGACGGATTTGCAGTTATAGACAAGATCGCCGCCGTCCAGACCGACGGCCGCGGCCTTCCCCTCGAACCTGTGAAAATTATTTCCGTAAATTTTATTCCGGAAGTTCAATAGTTTGGCACGGCACTTGCAAATAGTTGTGTCGAATAGTTTTTTCATAGGTTAAATTTTAGGTTAGAATTGCAAACACCCCGCGTCGAGAGATGCGGGGTGTTTTGTTGTATGGCAGTAATCACTTATAAATCATAAGCTTATAAGGGGTAGTACCATCTTATTATCATTTGTTTTCAAGGCTGT
Source organism: Bacteroidales bacterium (assembly GCA_016288775.1). Taxonomy (GTDB): domain Bacteria; phylum Bacteroidota; class Bacteroidia; order Bacteroidales; family UBA932; genus Cryptobacteroides. The sequence continues at coordinate 27,684 of JAEELG010000125.1, forward strand.
TGTAATACTCTTCCGTGAATATGGCAAATTTGGGAGCGTTATTGTCCTCTACCAGGTCGCGCACGTCGTGGA
>JAEELG010000126.1 GCA_016288775.1 Bacteroidales bacterium
AGATTCCCACCACCTTTGAGTGGCGTGACGCCCGCAAAGACCGCAACCGCACGTTCTGGGTCAACTGCTCGCTGAGTTCCATCCAGATGCTGCTCCGCGCCGACAGCTTGAAGGACGACTTCAACAAACTTCCTTAATCGCATCGGGGTTCCTTCCTGCGGAGGACCGTCTGCGCCCTGTCGTCCTCAAATAAGGCCTGTTTTGAGGACAAAAATTACTATCTTTACGGAACGGAACCGGATATGGCATAAAACAGACACTTTATATGAAAAAGACTCTCCTTCTTCTTGCGGCGATCTGCTGCCTGATGTCTTGCACGTCCCGCAAGGCTCCCCGGATGGTGATTATCGGCCTGGACGGACTCGGGTCGGCCTACATGGACACCCTGCAGATTCCCGTGATGCGCGGGCTGATGGCGGAGGGCAGCTACTGCCTGCACAAGCGCTCGGTGCTGCCGTCGTCGAGCGCCATCAACTGGGCGTCGATCTTCAACGGCCTGCCCACGGAGATCCACGGATACACCCGCTGGAACTCGCAGCGCCCCGACATCCCCTGCGCGTACGAGACGGAGCACGGGCTCGCGCCCACGCTGTTCACCATCTGCCGCGAGCAGCGCCCGGACGCCAAACTCATCGCCCTGTATGAGTGGGACGGCGTCAAGTTCTGCCTCGACACCGCCGCCCTCGACGAGCACCGCTGCGTCGCCATCGACAAGGTGGACAGCGACCGCACCACGGAGGAGGTCATCGCATGCCTCACGCAGGAGCGCCCGGATGTCTTCTACATCCACTACGACTCCCCGGACCACGAGGGCCACAGCATCGGATTCGGAACGAAGGAGTACGGCGACAAGGTGGAGGTGATGGACGGATACGTGGGACGCATCATCGACGCGCTCAAGGAGGCGGGGCTCTATGAGGAGACCGTCATCGTTGTCATCTCCGACCACGGCGGACTGGTGCGCAGCCACGGAAAGGCCTCCGTGGAGGAGCTGGAGGCGCCCATCATCATCGCCGGCCCCGGCGTGCGCAAGGGATACGAGATTCCGGCGCCGATGCTGCAGTACGACGTGACCCCCACCCTCGCCCGCATCCTGGGGCTCAAGGTTCCCGATTTCTGGCGCGGACGCGCGGTTGACCTGAAATAAACGCCTGCCGCCATGAACGCTTTGGGAAACATTTTCTGGCTGCTGCTGGGAGGCATCCTCATCGCCCTTATCTATTATATCGTGGGACTGCTGCTGTGCATCACGGTCATCGGCATCCCGTTCGGAGTGCAGCTGTTCAAGTTCGGCACCTACGCCCTCTGGCCCTTCGGCCACGAGCTGGTGGACAAACCCGGGGAGCCCGGATGCGTGTCGGTGGTCATGAACGTCATCTGGATACTCCTGGGATGGTGGGAGATATCCGTCATCCATCTGATCTGCGGCATCATCTGCTGCGTTACCATTGTCGGGATTCCGTTCGGCGTGCAGCACTTCAAGATGATCATCCCCACGCTGCTGCCCTTCGGGAAAGAGATTCGCTGACATGGCCGACAACTATCTGGAACGGCGCGAGGAGGCGCTGCGGACGGCGGGGCGCGTGGTGATGCGGCGGAACACCCCGTCGCTGGACTCGCTGCTACTGCGGAACCGCAGCCACCGCGCCTACGACACCTCGTACGTGGTTGCCAAGCGGCAGCTGGAGGCGATCGTTTCCGTGAACACGAAGATTCCTTCCGGCCGCAACGCCCAGACCCTGCGGTTCAAGCTGCTCGACGCGGCCTCCGGCGGGGCGGACTTCTGCCGCTTCCTGCACCTGGGCGGCTACCTGCCCGAGCTGCACCTGCCCACCCCGGGCACCGAGCCCCAGGCCTTCATCGTGGTCTGCGGCACCGCGCCGGAGACGCCCGTGGTTGATATCGATCTGGGAATTTCCCTGCAGAGCATGGCGCTCAAGGCCGTGGAAATCGGGCTCAACGCCCTGATCGTGCGCGCCTTCGACCGCCAGGCAGTCCGCGACGCCCTGGGCCTTGAACTGGAGCCCCTGGCCGTCCTGGCCGTGGGCAAGGGGATAGAAAAGATAGAGCTGGTGGAAGTCCCGTCCGGCTCCGACCTCCGCTACTACCGCCGCGACGGCGTGCACTGCGTGCCGAAGGTCAGGCTGGAGGATTTGCTGCTGTAATACCGGCTTCCTCGCAAATATGAGCCAATCGCGGATCGGCCTGAAGCTCTTCTTCAGTGAGCTTCGGGGTAGCATGGACGCATCTCATTCTTAGAATTCTCTCAGACACTTTGAAGTCTGGAGGCAGTACGGGCCATTCTTTCTCCATAGTATTATAGCTTTCTGCAAAGTTAAATTTTTTGCTTGGGATAATCAAAAAAAAAGATTGTTATGACCGGTTCGAAAAAATCGTAAAAATATGCTTTAAAAATCAGCAAAATCTTTATCGGGATGTTACCGGGCGTGGTTTTTCTACGTATTATTGCAGGTGTAATCGAAACTTTGAAACTATGAAAAACGACGAAGTCTTTGTTGGCAAGTATGCCAACCTGCTGATGGACCGCTGGTTCAAGCGGTCGTTCGGAACCGACAAATGGAAACGGCTTACCGAACTGCTCATTCAAGAACTGATTCCGGAGCGAAAAATCCAGTCGCTCTCCTTTGCTCCCCAGGAACACGTAAACCCCTTTGATGACGACAAGGACATCCGGGTGGACGTCGAGTGTACCGACGTCGACGGAAGCCGGTTTGTGGTGGAACTCCAACTGGCACCACAGAAAGGATTCTATGAGAGGGCACTGTTCAACGCCTCCTTCGCAGTGCAAGAACAAATAGGCCGCGGCGAAAGGGGCTACCTGTATCCGCCGGTGTATTTTATCGGGATTATGGATTTCTCCTACCATGAAGGGTCAGACAGGGTGTTATATCGGTATAATCTTGTCGAACGGGAAAGTGGCGAAATGATGACCGACCGCCTCCAGTTCCTGTTTCTGGAATTGCCGAACTGCCTGAAAGCGCTGACTCCCGAATCCAGCACCCTGGACGACTTCTGCTATTACCTCCGGAACATGAAGGACATGGCCTCCGCGCCGGAAGGGAATATGTCCGAATTGAACTCTCTATTGTTTAAATCGGGTGAAATCTCTAAATTTACACCCGGAGAACGAGTTAAATACATCAACGATATGACCACAAAGCGCGACATAGAGAATCAGATCGAGTATGCCATGGAGAAGGGGATGCAAAAGGGCTTGGAGAAAGGAATGGAACAAGGCATGCAGAAGAATAAGCTGGAGTTGGCAAAGAACTTCAAAAACCTTGACGTGCCGATAGAAATCATCTGCCAGGGCACCGGCCTGACGAAAGAGCAGGTCGAGGCGCTGTAATCCCGGCGGTCGATGTAATTCCAGCAAACAACCCTTCAGGAATCGCCTGTCAAGGGCCAATAGTGTCGGTTCCCCCTCGTTTCGATGAGGGGGAACCGGCGTTTTCATGCCCCCGTAGCTGTCAATAGTGGCCCCACTGCTGCCTGCCACATCCTTCGGCCCTAACCGTTCGAACCTAAGGTCCTTTCTCAGCACAAAGGTATGAGATAAGGACATTTTGCTTTTGGTTCCGACGATTAA
>JAEELG010000127.1 GCA_016288775.1 Bacteroidales bacterium
AATCCCCTGCCGGGCGCCTTCGAACTCGATGAACACCTTCTTGCCCTTCGTATCCTTCGGGAGGACGAAATGCTTGCGGTACCACATCACGGTGTCCGTAAGGGCATGGATGTCCAGCTTGAAAGCCTCATCCTCGTTGAACGCATGGGGAAGGGTGACTTTCTGCCAGCCCTTGTCGTTGAAGCCGGTCTTCTGCGCGGCCGGGAAATCCCCCACCTTGAGGAGCCAATCCGAATTGAAATTGTACTTCTGCCGGGCGCCGGCAGACAAGGCCAGCACGAGTGCCAGGATGGTGAGGAGAAATGATTTCGGTCGCATAAAAACTGTGGTTTGCGTAAAGATAAGGATTTCCCGGCCTATAAACAAATCGGGGACGACCAGAAGGCCGTCCCCGAAATGATGTCAGGTCATTGACTGCTACCAGCCCGGATTCTGCGTAAGATTCGGATTCTTCATGATCTCGGCCTGCGGGATCGGGAAGAGATACATCTTGTCGTCCCACTGGCGGGAGACCGTGTTGCGGGTGTACTTGAAGCCGTCACCATCCTGGGTGATCTGCATCTCGACGATGTTCTTGAAGTACTTGTCAGCCTCTTTCCAGCGGCGGACATCCCAGAAACGATGGTTCTCGAACGCGAGTTCGACCATACGCTCATTCTTGTATTTCTCCCAGAACTTGTCGTTGCTCATGTCGCTCTCGAAGGCCGGAATGCCGGCGCGCACGCGGGTCTTGCTGGCCAACTCGGCAGCCGACACCGGGAACTCACCGCTCGTCGCATCAGCGCTGCCCAAATACCGGAATACCGCCTCGGCGTAGTCGAGATAGATGCCGCCCATACGGAACAGCACGTAGGAGTGGTAGTCCACCTGATAACGGCTATTCGAGCGGAGGTCGATGCTGCCATGGAGGAGCTTGCGCAGATAGTAACCTGTCGTCGTGGCGCCTACCAACGGCTGGCCGTTGGTGCCGCCGACATAGGTCTGGAGTTTCGGAGCTCCGCTGTAGGTCGGCCACTGGCTTCCGTTGGTCGCCACGGTCAATGCCAAACGCGGGTCGCGACCCTTGTACGGGTCGTTCTCGTCATAGCCGCTGCCGGCCTCGTTGATACCCATGCCGTTCAGCATATCGTAGGCATCCACCAGGTTCTGCGTCGGGCAGTTCGCACCGATAATGTTGTCCACACTCGTAACGGAAGCCGCCTTCTCGATACCGACCGGATAGTTGTAGGATTCCGCGTTGTTGTTAGTACCATTGACGCGACGCGCAAACACGATCTCCTTCACGATGTCAGGCGTCGTGTAGTTCAGCGTTGACCAGGTGTCGTCATACTTGGCGGTCAATCCCTTGCCGCGCGCCTCGCAGGCAGCGACCAGTTCCTTGTAATACTTCGCAGCGTTGTGCCAGCGCTCCTTGTCTTTGTTCGGATTGAAGAGCGGGCTTGCCCAGTACAGGGCGGCCTGCGCCTTGAGTGCAAGCACGGTCAGTTGGTCGGCACGACCGGTCTCGGCCGTACCCAACGACATGTCGCCCAAGTCCGTGTAGTCCTTGATGATCTTGTCCTGGATGTCCGTGCACTCCGAGATGATGAAGGAGAACACCTCGTCAGAGGTCGAACGGCTCATCGAATTGATCTCGTCAATGGACATCTCCGGGGTCGGCATCGGCACGCCGCCATACTGGCGGACCAGGTAGAAGTAGAAGAACGCACGCATGAGACGGGCCTCATACTGATAGTTCTTATAACGGTACATCTGCTGCGGGTAGTCCTTGTTGAGCACCAGCTCGTCGAAGGTCAACCCCTGCATCTCGGACAGTACCAGGTTGCAATTCGCGATGCCCTTGTACATATTTGTCCACGTCGTCGACTTCGGGTTCGAGGGGCTCCAGCCGCCGTTGTAGAAATCTTCGATCGCGTTGCCACGGAGGCTGTACTCACTCTCGTCGGAGGCGGAAGCCAGCATCGCACCGCTGCTGTAGTTGCCGAAATCATACTCCAGCACATTGTAGATCTGGGGCATGAAACCGCCTACGTTGGCGAAGGTCTGCGTGATATAGTCCTTGTCGTAGATGTTGTATTCCGCATAGTTCATCTGCTTCTGGCAGGCGGCGAAAGTCAACAGCGCGACGGCAAGGAGAAGTATGCTTTTGTGTTTCATATCCATACCGTTTTATCAGTTAAAAGGTCAGGCGCACTCCGGCCACGATGCTGCGGAAGAGCTGCGCCGTGCCGTAGGCCTCGGGATCGCTCACCGGCAGCTTGTCGAAGCAGAACAGGTCGTTGCCGCTGGCATAGATCTTCACGCCTTTGATGAAACGCGTGCGCTCCAGCAGACCCGCCGGGAAGTTGTAGTACACCTCAACGTTGCGGAGTTTCAGGAACGAACGGTCCGCCAGGAACACCGTGTTGTTCTGGAAGTTGTTCGGGCTGTCATTGCCGCTCGTCAGACGAGGGAACAGGGCATTGCTCTTGCCCGGCGTCCAGCGGTTGTCATAGTAGTACTGGGAAAGGCTCGTGTAGCCCATCAGTGGCTGGTACATCGCCTTCGTGTTCAGCATCGCACTGTACTTCGCCACGCCCTGGAACAGCGCGTAGAATCCCAGGCCCTTCCACTCGGCTCCCAGATGGAAGTTGTAGAAGATCTGGGGAGCTGTCGTGCTGTAGCCGATCGGCACCAGGTCGTTGTCGTCCACCACGCCGTTCTTGTTGACATCCTCATACTTGATGTCACCGGGAAGGACCGTCGAGAAGGTCTGCGCAGGACTGGACGCGATGTCCGCGGCGTCCTTAAAGAAACCGACCGCCTTCAGACCGTACAACTGGTTCACGGCGTTACCTGTCTGAACGAGGTTCGGGAACATACGGGGCTCTTCCAGCATGTTCACAATCTTGTTGCGGTTCAGATTGAAGTTCCCGCCGTAGTCCAGGATCACGTCGCCGAGCTTCACGTTGTAGTTCAGCCCCAGCTCGAAACCGTAGCTGTCGACGATACCGCCATTCTCGTACGGAGCCGTCTTTCCGATCACCGCGGAGTACTTGCCGACGGAATCGACCCAGATGTTGCTCCGGCGCTGCCAGTAGGCATCAAACGTTGCCGTCAGGCCGTCGAACAGACGCGCGTCCACACCGAAGTTCGTCTTCAGCGCTTTCTCGTGGCTCGGATTCGTCGTTGCCAGCTGGCCCAGGGACGTGCCGCTGAACTCGGAAGAATAGCTGCTGGAGAAAGGATAGCCGCCACCGCCGGTGGAGTAACGCTCGGCATAGTAAGTCCAGACATTGCTGCCAGGCAGGTAATCGGCATTCAGGATGCCCGCCGAAGCACGGAGCTTCAGGTAGTTCACCCAGTCGCTGCCGGATAAAGCATCGGTATTGGAGAGCACCCACGCCAGTGACAGGGTCGGCGAGAACGCCCACTTCGTACCGGGAGCCAGACGGCTCGAACCGTTCGCCATCAGCACCAGGTCCGCAAGGAACTTGCCGCCGTAGTTGTAGTGGCCCCACAGACCGATATCCTGACGGTAGATCGTCTGGTTCGTACCGTTCGCATCCTGGTAGTCGTAGTCGTACTTGAACTGCGTCTTGAACGCGCTCTCGCCCACCGCGAAGTCATACGTCAGACCTGCATCGATGTGCGCACGGCGGTTGTAGGAGTTCGCGCCGGACCCCGTACCCATCGCCGAATCCGAACCGGCAGAGGACGTCTTGAACGTCGGCTCAGACGCACCTGCCGCCCAGGTCGGGGCAATGATATGATAGACATAGGTCTTGCTGTGGTTCTCGTACATGTTCACCACGTTGTCGTACGACACGCGCACGAAGCCGCTCAGGCCTTCTGCCCATGCTGACAGGTCCTGCTTCAGCGTCACGTCCATGAACAGCAGGCGGTTGTGGTTCTTGTAGTAAGCCGCACCTCGGGTCTGTCCGACCGGGTTCTTGGTTCCGGGCCACGCCGTAGTGTTAGTGCTGCCCGTGAAGAAACCGTCCTTATCACGCACCGGGAACGCCGCCGAAGGAATGGTGTAGACCATATCCCAGGCATTGATGTTGTTACCCGGACGGCTGTCTTCCATCAGCATACCGAGGACGTTGACACGCATGTCCGTCGTCGGGGTCAGGTCGATGTCCAGGTTCATGCGCATGTTGCCGCGCACATACTTGTCCTGTGTGCTGTAACCCTCGTTCACCTCGGAACCGTTGATGAAGCCCTTGTCGGAGATCAGGTCCAGCATCGCAAAGTAGCGAAGACGTCCCTGGCCGCCGCTGAACTCCATGTTGAAGTTGTTCGTCGACGCCGTGTTCTTGAAGGTCTCATCCACCCAGTTCACGCTCGGATACAGGTCAGGATACTGACCACTTTTGAATGCCCCGAGTTCCTGGTCACTGTACATCGCAGCGACGCCGTCGTTGGCACGCGCCTCGTTCGTCGCAGCGGCATAGGTGTAGCCATCTACGAATTTCGGCTTGTTCAACAGCGAGTTGAACATGTGGTCATAAGAGAAACGGACCACGCGCGTGTTCGCCTGGCCGCGCTTCGTCGTCAGAAGGATTGCGCCGTTGATACCCTTGTAGCCGTACAGCGCGGTCGCCGCGGCGTCCTTCAGGATTGAAACGCTCTCCACTTCCTCCGCCGACACACTCGTGATCGGACGCTCGATACCATCGATCAGCACCAGCGGTGTGGAGTTGCTGTTGAGCGTCTGCAGACCGCGCACATAGAAAGTCGGGTTCATGTCGGAGACATTGCCCGCTCCTTGCAGGGAGATCAGGCCCAAGCCCTGACCAAGGATACTGTTACCGATATTCTTGGTCTTCCGGTGCCCAATCTCCTCCGCCGTGATGACGGATACCGCCGCTGTGGACTCTTCCATCGTCAGCTCGACTCCTGGCTGGCCGGTCTCGGCCACCCGTTTCTCGAAGCCCGGGTCCTGTGCGGCCGCTGCCATGCAGATACCCGCTGACAGCGCAAGCACGAATAAATATCTCATTTTCATACTTTCTGAATGTTAAGAGTTACAGGAAGATCACCAGCCCGGATTCTGCACCAGGCCGTATCCCTTGTTCACCTCCGTCAGCGGGAACGGGGTCAGATACCACTTCGGATCGTAACCCTCCGTCCACCACACGCGCGGAAGACCGGTAATCGGAGCCCGCTCGTATTCGAAATGGGACGGCTCATACCACCGTTCCGTATCCTGATTGTACTTCTTATCCGTACGGTCGCCGTTGTACCACTGGGCCTGGATACGTTTGCCGTTCTCGTCCAGACGATAAATCAGCAGACGGTGAAGTTGCTTCTCAAACAGGTCCGCACGCTTGTAGCGGATCAGGTCGAAGTAACGGGAATCGTTGAAGTCCAGCTCACAGGCACGCTCGCGCAGGATCTCCTCGATCAAGGCATCCTTGTTGCTCAGCAGGTTCTTGTCCGGATTGCACTCCACCAGGCCCTTCAGGCCCACGCGGGCACGCACCGCGTCGACGTACTTGATGGCCTCGGCGAAGTCGCCACCCGTCTGCACGATAGCCTCGGCATAGTCCAGGTACACCTCGCTCATGCACAGCCAGACCCACTGCTTGTAGCGGTTCTTGAAGGCAGAGCCGGAATAGTAGCGCAGGTGACGATAGCCCGTACCGTAGTGGTCATTCTGCGTGACCGGGAACTGCTTGGCATCCGTACCACCGACCCAGGTCTCATAGTTGGCGCCGCTGCGCTTGCCGCTGCCCCAGTCGATCGCCTGCAGCTGACCGTTCACGGCGACCGTCTCATAGAGGCGCGGGTCGCGCGTATACACGCGGTTCTGCAGCATCTGGGAGCCGTACTTCCGCTCACCCTTGATGAACATGTTGTCCAGGCCGTCGATCTCCACCGTCTTGCCGCTCACCGTCACTTCGAACGGCTTCGTCTCTGCCGCTTCGGTCTCGGCCCAGTCGAACGGACGGCCGTCAGCCCAAGGGAACATCTCAACATACTCCTGCGTAGGGCAGTAGCTCATACGGGGGTTCGTGATGAGGTTCGTCCAGGCATAGCCGTTGCCGCCCGTGGTTGCAACCACACGGTGGCTGTGGATAACCTCAGGACTGCCCTGGAGCAGATAAGAGGAGCGGAACGCATATGCGTAGTCCTCCTGCGTATTGCCAGCAGGCACCACCAGGTGATACGGGTTGCCGGCGGCAGCGTTCTTATCAAAGAACTCCTTGCACGCATCGCGGAATGCTACCCAGCGGTTCGCATCGTAGTTGCCATACCACACCGGGCCGGAATCCTCCATCGTGTACTTGCCGTCGTAGTAAGGCTTGGTATCGTTGAAGAGCGGGGAGGCCACGAACTGCAGGATTTTGATCTTAAGCGCCAGCGCTCCGGCCAAGGTCCAGCGGCCCGTGTCCGTCGCCGCCTGGTCCGTGCCGGCGTAGCTCCACACCAGGTGGTTGCCCTTGATCACGGTGTCCAGCAGGCCGACCATGAACTTCACGGTCTCATCCACGCTGCCACGCGGCATGTCATATCCATCCTCCGTACCGGTGAACGTACCTTCAATGATCGGCAGGCCGCCGTAGAAACGGAAACAGATGAAATAGAAACTGGCCAGCAGGCAGCGCGTCTCGTCTTTCATGCGCTCCTTCTCGTCCGCCGGCAGGCCGGGCACATCTTCGATATGCTCCAGGAGATTGTAGCACTTGCGTACGTTCTCCCATACAGACTCGTTGAGGTACGGGTAGATGGAACCGTTGTTGTTGCTGTTATAAGAAGAGGTCATCGCGCCCGTGTAGTACGAGTTGTTGATGATCGTGTTCGCAAAGAAGAACTGGTGGGTGTCTGAGAGGGCATCCGGCAAACCTTTCCAGTAGTTCAGGCACTGGGGCGGCGAGTTCGTGGAACTCGTCGGGAGGGCATAGTACTGACCCCGGTAGATGTTCGCCAGGAAACGGCGCGTGTATTCGGCATTCGAGAACACCGTGTCCGCCGTGACCGTGCCACCCGGAGCCTTCTCAAGGAAAGCATTGCCCACCTTGAGCGGATCCGTGCAGGAATTGATGCCGAAGCAGAACGCTGCCGCCGCGGCTATCGCAATGAAGGCTTTATATAGGTGTTTCATCTCTCTTAGAAATTAAGTTTCAGACTGAGCGTGACGGTACGGGTCAGCGGGTAGGTAGGATCCGTACTGGCTCTCGACTCGGGGTCGCCCCAGATATACGGGGTGATGGTGAAAAGGTTGTAGGCACTGAGGGCCACCTGAGCACGGCTGATGCCCAGATTCGACATCCACGGGAACTTGAAGTTGTAGCCCACCATCACGGTTTTCAGACGCACGTAGCTGGCGTTTTGCTCATACAACGTGCAGTCCTGATAATTGTTGACCGTACCATGGTCCCAGCTCGCACGCGGATACTTCGCATCCTGGGAAGGATTCGCGGGATCCCAGGTATTGTTCACGTGGTACACCAGCAGACCGCCCGTCGTGTAGTCCGTACGGGAACGGAACGGCATGCGGAACGATTCGCCGATCATTCGGGTCACGCCGAAGGCGCCCGTCCACTGCATGTTGAAGTCCCAGTTCTTCCAGTTGAAGCCGCCGTTCACGCCGAGCACATACATCGGATCGTCGGTGAAGCCCAGCTCGCGCGTCTTGTCGTTCTCGTCGATGTAGCCGTTGCCGTCCAGGTCCACGAACACCGCATCGCCGTCTTTCAGTTCGACAAGTTGCGTCGGGAACGGTTTGCCGAACTTCTCCTGGTAGAGACGCGGCGTATCCTTGTCGTAGTAGCGGAAGAACTGATACTGACTGCGTGCACCGATACGATGGCCCTTCTGGTACTGGTAGTCGTTATTGTACGGCGCTTCCTTGCGCTCGATGATCTTGTTCTGGTTGTAGGACAGGTTCACATTCAGGTTGTAACGGAAGTCACTTCCGATCCGGTCGTTCCACTTCATCTGGACTTCCCAGCCCCAGCTGTCCACCTTGCCCATGTTGGCGTAAGGCACATTGAATCCGATCACCTTCGGAGCTGTCTGGTCCTGCAGGAGGATGTCCCAGCGATGCTCCAGATAGTAGTCGAACGTCGCACTCAGGCGGTTCTGGAGGAAGCTCATGTCAACCGCATAGTCCTGCTTGAAGGCCTTCTCCCAAGACACGTTCGGGTTGTTGCGGGAACTCTCCGCCGCCCCCGTAAACGCTGTGCTGTTCTCAATGCCGAAGTAGGCACCGCCGGCACTGATGCTATACGGGTCAGCCAGGTACATGAAGCGGGAACCGCCGATCTTGTCGTTACCGACCAGACCCCACGAAGCTCGTAACTTGAAGAACGAAATCACGTTCTTGAGGGGTTTAAAGAAAGGCTCGTCGCTCACCACCCAGCCTATGGAGCCGGCCGGGAAGAAACCGAAGCGGCGGTCAGGGTGGAAGTTCTCGGAACCGTTGTAGCCCGCGTTGAACTCCGCCAGGTAGCGCTTCTTGTAGTCATAGGTCAAGCGGCCCACCAGGCCGACATAACCGCTCGGGATATCGGAATAGGAACCCGGATAGTACTGTTTGCTCTGGTTGTACAGCAGCAGTGCGCCGACGCTGTGGTTGCCGAACGCGCGGTTGTAGTTCAGCGATGTCTCGGCGTACCAGTTGCGGCTCCGCCCGATACTCTTCGAGTAGCTCAGCGGGCTGTCCTGGCCGTTCTTGCGGTACAGGATCGAGCCGTCAGCCTGGATCACAGGGTTGTAGCTCGCCGTGTTGCGCGAACCCGTGTAAGAGATCGAGAAGTTGCTGTTGTACGAACCCTTGATCTTGAAGCTGAGGCCCGGCGTGATGAACTTCAGGTCCTGATTCAGCGTCAGGTCCATCTGGAGGCTGTTGTTGCCGTTCGTAATGAAACCGCCGCCGTTGGTCACGACATATTCGATACCGTCCACACCCACGAAGGGCAACTGCACGCCGTCGGTGTAGTCGTCCGTCGTCACGACATACTTGCCGTCAACGAAACCCGGGCTCGAGAACGGAGTCGCATAATAGATGTTACGCAGCATGCCCGCCGCGCCCTGGCCCGTACGCGGGTGGTCCTGGCGGGAGGCATTTCCGGCAATATCGAACGAGATACGCGTCGTCTTGGTCACGTCCACGTCCAGGTTCGCACGGTAGTTGAAGCGCTTGTACTGGTAGCCGAAATGGTAGTCGCGGTCGAACTCCTTGAACTGGCCGTCCTGCGTCGCAAGACCTGCCGAAATGAAGTACCGCACACGCTCGGCGCCACCCGAGATGCTCACGCTGTGGTTGCTCTGCGTATTCGCCTTGCGCATGATGTAGTCCGTCCAGCGCATGTCCGGGAAACGGATCGGGTCGGAGTGGTCGCGGAACTTCTGGATCACCGCGTCGGAGAATGTCGGATCCTGCCCGTCGTTCGCGCGCATCTGGTTGTAGAACAGCGCGTAGTCCAGCGCACCGGCCTGCTCGACCAGCTTGGTCGGCATCTGCAGCGACACGCTCGTGTTCACGTTGATCCTCGGCTTGCCCTGCGCACCGCGCTTGGTCGTGATCAGCAGGACGCCGTTCGCACCGCGCACACCGAACACCGCCGTGGCGGAAGCATCCTTCAGGACGGTGATGCTCTCGATATCCTCAGGGTTCAGGTCGGACATCGAGCGCTCCACGCCGTCCACCTGGATGAGCGGGGCGGAGTTCGTCCAGGTACCCTGGCCGCGGACATACACCGTAGCAGCATCTTCGCCCGGCTCGCCGGAGTACTGGACCGTTGTCACACCGGACAGCTGGCCCGCGAGGATGTTGTTCACAGAGATGACCGGCGTGCGGACGAGATCGTCGGACTTCACGCTCGACAGAGCGCCCGTCACTGTGACCTTCGTCTGTTTACCGTAGGCCACGATCTCGACACCTTCGAGAGCCTCAGCATCCTCCTCCAGTACAAGGTTGTACGTGCGTCGTTGGTCCACGACGAACTTCAATTCCTTGTAGCCGATGCAGGACACGGTGACTTCCGCACCGGCAGGCACGCTCAGCGTGAACTTGCCGTCGATGTCGGTGACCGTACCATTACGCGTGTTGCCACTCTGGAACAGACCGGCGCCAATGACGGGTTCACCCTTGGCATCCTTCACCGTTCCAGAAATGCTCTGCTGCGCCATTGCGCAGAGACTCGTCAGCAGGAGCAATCCCACCGCGAGCGCGTTTTTGAAATGGATTTTGGTAATCATCGGTTAAATTATAGTGGTTAATAAAAAGGGTATCCCTTTATAAAATTTGGCCGGTTCGGTATCTACAAATATAAAATATTTTTATGTTAAACGCGAACAAAAGCAACAGTTTGAATGAAATGCACACCGATGACTTATAATTGTTTATACTCTGTTATTATATATTAATACGTATATATTATTAATTAATACCTATGTGTTTACATAAATGTATTTTATATATTCATGACCGAAAAGGACCCCATCCAGACAAAAAAGGGGGCCGATCGTCACCGATCGGCCCCCTGCCAGTGCGTTTAAACGCTATGTACTACCAGTTGGGATTCTGGGTCAGGTTCGGGTTCTTCATGATCTCGGTCTGCGGAATCGGGAAGAGGTACATCTTCTCGTTCCACTGGCGGGACACGTTCTTGCGAACATAATTGAAGTCATCCCCGTCCTGGGTGATCTGCATCTCCACGATGTTGGTGAAGTACTTGTCT
>JAEELG010000128.1 GCA_016288775.1 Bacteroidales bacterium
AAGAAATCACCATCGCCGTCAAGCAGGGCGGCCCTGACGTGACCGGTAGCCCCTGCCCCCGCGCCCTTATGGCCTAGGCCCGTTCCGAGCAGATGCCCAAGGAGAATATCGAGCGTGCCATCAACAAGGCCACCGAGAGCAAGCAGGGCGACTTCAAGGAGATCATCTACGAAGGCTTCGGCCCCTTCGGCATCGCCTACCTGGTGGAGGCCGCAACCGACAACAACACCCGCACCGTGGCCAACGTCCGCAGCTATTTCAACAAGTGCGGCGGCTCCCTCGGCACCAACGGCAGCGTTTCCTTCATGTTCGACCGCAAGTGCACCTTTCGCATCAAGGAGAAGGACGGCATCGACCTCGAGGAACTCGAGCTCGAGCTCATCGACTACGGCGTGGAGGAACTCTTCGAGCAGGTGGAGGTCGACAAGGACGACAACGAAACCAAGGTCATCGTGCTCTACGGCGATCCCACTTCATACGGCTCCATCCAGAAGTACATCGAGGAGAACGGCTATGAGCTTATCTCCGGCGGTTTCGAGCAGATTCCGAATGTGGACCTGAAGGACGTCACTCCCGAGCAGAGGGCTACCCTCGACAAGCTCACCGGACTCCTGGAGGACGACGAGGACGTGACCAACGTCTACACGACGATGAAGCCTGAAGAATAGATCCTTTCTATTTGAGATTGGGGCGGTGCGCTGAATGGCGTGCCGCCTTTTCGTTTATGGCCGTCTGCGCCAGGTCTTCGGGTGCGATGCAGGATTCCAGGAACTTTTCCCAGATAATGTTGACGGCGACGGGGGAGGGGTGCACCAGGTCTTCGGCATAGTAGCGGTAGTCCCTGAGCTCGTCCAGCAGGATTTCGTAAGCGGGGAAATAATCCACCCCGCCGCATGCTTCTGCGGCCAGGAGCAGGCGGGCTTTGCTGACTGCGTTCACGTGCGCGCCGTCACCCATATGCCTGATTGGCGACACGGTGATGAGGAAGCGCTTTTCCGGGTGGGCGCTGACGATCTGCTGCAGGCAGCCGAGTATTTCGTCCTCTTCCATCATGCGCCTTTCGAATTCGGCTGCAGGGCGCTTCAGGCAGTTGGAGACCACCTTCCCTCCGGAACTCCAGGTCATCGCGGTGCCCAGGGTAATGATAGCGCGGTTCGAATTGCGCCAGAACTCCCGGGCCTGCAGGAGGCTCCGGTTGGCGTTTTCTAGGAACTCTGCGGCATCTGCCCTGGCGAACGACGTGTGATGCTCGTACGAGCATATCTTTCCAGCTCCTGCGCCCATGGGAACGCAATCGGCAAGCGTGAACATGCCGTCTCCGTCAAGGCGCCTGACTGTGCTCAGAAGGGATGCGGGGTTGTACAGCGTGCCAAAGGGGTTCGTGCAGACCTCGAATCCGGCGCCAGCCAGCTTTGCGCCCATATTGTCCGCAAAGCAGCTGCCGAGCAGCGTGATTCTGTCCGTCAGCCTGAAAGGCATTTCGAGCCTGTCGGCATAAACCGTCGTGGATAGTTTCATATTAATTGCAAAAATACTATTTTTGTTGACGGAATGAAAAAGATTTTGTGCATACTTATGTTGACGGCTCTGTCGATAGCATCGGCGGCGCAGCATTTCGATTACAATGTCAATTTCGATTACCTTGTCAGCAATTATGAGTATGACCGTTCCCATAACATATTCGACGAGTCTTATACTCTCCATGCAGCCCGTCTGACTCCGGAGATCGGCATCCTTGCCCATCAGGGACGGAACATGTACCACAGGGTGCGCTGCGGCATGGACCTGTTCAAGGAAATGGGTACGCCCTGTACGGTCAAGGACATCCCGGGCGAGGTGCTGCTGTATTATAACCTTGAAGCGGTTCTTGACAACGGGGCGAAGTTCGAGGCGATAGCAGGATGCTTTCCCCGCCATTTCTCGGAGGGCGTTTACATCGGCCCCTTCTTCGATGACGACGTTATCTTCTACGACAATAATATCGACGGCTTTTTCCTGAAGTACAGGACCAAGCGTTTCTATACCGAATTCGGACTCGACTGGCTGGGTAAACTTGGTACGGAAGAGGAACCATACCGGCGCGAACGATTCCAGGTACTTGCCACCGGACTGTGGAATTTCGCCGGAAACTTCAACCTGGGCTGGGCCGGGTCCTTCTATCATTTCGCAACATCTCCGGCCCTTCCGAACGTGGTCGACAACCATATGTTCAACCCATGGGTGGAGTGGTGCCCGAAACTGTTCTTTGACGAGATGAAAGTGGGAGCGGGCATGCTGTTTACATATCAGTGCGACAGGGCAGACAACATGAACCTGAAGATGCCGATGGGCTTTTATTCCCAGCAGTTGTTTGGCAAATGGAATCTGTTCCTGGACAATCACTTTTACTTCGGTGACGACCTGATGCCCTTTTATTCAGCGTCTTACAACGGCGTTGCGTATGGTGATGAGCTATACAGAAGCGACCTTGGTTTCCACACCCAGCGGAACCGCCCCAGCTGGGCGGATTTCCTGACGGTCAGGTATGAGCCGGAAATCGCAAACTGGTTCAGTTTGGATATTTTCTTTACTTTCCACTTCGGTGAGCCCTCTGAAGAGCTGGGGTCTCCTGTCTTCCGCGGATGGCAGCAGGCAATCCAGCTGCGATTCAATCTCGACGATCTTCGGGATGAGTACAGAAAGAGCATGCACCGGAGGCATTACCGTTACGGAATAGAACTATAACGCCATATGAAGAGATTGATAACGCTTTCCCTGCTTATGGGCATTCTCCCGTGCATGTCGGGAATTTCCGCCCAGGAGCTGCATGTAGTGACCACTGGTGACGTGCACGGCGCTTATTTCAACCGTCCGTACGTAGGCAGCAAGTACAAGACCAGCCTGATGTCGGTGAAGTATTACGTGGACAGCCTGCGCTCTGCCGTGGGCCCGGAAAACGTGCTGCTTCTGGATGCCGGAGACTGTATCCAGGGAGACAATGCGTCTTACTATTTCAATTACGTGGCGACGGACCGGCCGCATATCTATCCCCGGCTGGTTTCCTATATGGGCTATGATGCCTGCACGGTCGGCAACCATGATATCGAGGCCGGACACCCAGTGTACGACAGGGTGCACGAGGGCATGAAGGAAGCCGGTATCCCATGGCTGGCCGGAAACGCCCTTAAGGAAGACGGAACGCCTTATTTCCAGGAGTATACGGTTATCGAGAAGGGTGGGCGAAGGATACTCGTTCTCGGTTATAACAACGCCAATATCGAGGGCTGGCTGTCCCCTGAACTCTGGAGCGGGATGAAGTACGTGTCGCTCGTTCCCTTCGTGCGCAAACGCGTGAAACAAATCCGGAAGGAGGTCGATCCCGACGTGGTAATCGTTATCGTGCATTCCGGCACCGGAGCCGGCGACGGCAGTTCTTACGAGAGTCAGGGTCTCGACGTATTCCGCAAGCTCAAGGGCGTGGATGTTCTGGTTACCGCCCACGACCATCGTCCCGCAGTGGTACATTCCCGTAAGAGTTGCCTCGTGAACGGAGGAGCCCGTTGCGGCAACGTAGGCCATGTCGTGCTCGGATTCAATAAGGGAATGGTTGTCTCCCGTCACGCCGAAGTAGTCCGTCTGGACAAGATGGCGGTGGACGAAGGTATGGTGCGCAAGTTCGACCAGGAATTCGAGGAGGTTAAGGCGTTTACCGTGAGGCCCGTCGGCAATCTGGCCATGCCTCTTGTGAGCCGTGACGCATACATAGGCATGAACGATTACGTATCGCTGCTGCATACCGTTCAGCTAGGTGCATCCGGGGCGGATATTTCCATCGCTGCGCCTCTTACCTACGACGGAAAGGTGGCTAAGGGACAGCTGGTGTTCAATGACATGTTCACCATCTATCCCTATGAGAATCAGCTCTTTGTGCTCAGGCTCAGCGGCAAGGAGATCAAGGACATGCTGGAGTTCTCCTATGACCATTGGATCTGCACGCCGGGTGACCATGTGCTCCGCATCAGCCAGACTCCGGATCCCCGTACGGGTGCGGCTAAGTGGTCTTTCGTGAACCGCTCGTACAATTTCGATTCAGCCGCAGGCATCGTCTACGACGTGGATGTCACGAAGCCCGCCGGCTCGCGCGTCATTATACGTTCCCTGGCGGGAGGGAAGCCTTTCGACGAGAATGCGACTTATACAGTGGCAATGACTTCGTACCGTGCGAACGGCGGCGGCGACCTGCTGACCCTGGGTGCAGGCATTCCTCACGAGCAGCTGGGCTCGAGGGTTATTGCCCGTTATCCTGAAATCCGTGACCTGGTGTATGCCTTTATCAAATCGCACGACGAGGTGAACCCCGAATTGATTGGGAACCGTTCCGTAATAGGGGAGTGGAAATTCGTCCCCGAGGATTTGGTGAATCCATTACTTGCCAAGGATCTTCGCCTGGTGTTTTGACCTCCAGACGGAGGGGTTGAGACCCGTCACTTCCTTGAACTGACGCCTGAAACTGCTTCTGTCGCTTATGCCTACCGCCTCGCCGATGGCGGTAAGCGGGATGTCTTTATCCGATAGCATCAGACGCTTGGCCTCCTTGATGCGGATATCTCTCCGCCATCTTATGAAGCTGACTCCCACGTGTTTGCAGAAGTAAAGCGACAGTTGCCCTCTGCGAATATTCAGATCCCTCGCTATCTCGTCCATGGTCTGGTTTTGCACCCATTGCTTTTCCCGTGTCCAGCGTTTCATCTTGACCAGTGTCTGGTATTCGAGCGAGTCCTTTTCTCCCAGGTAGGACAGGAAAGCGGCGGTTGCAAGGATGGCTTTTTCGATTTTGCCTCTCAAACGCCTGAGAATAGTGTTTTTTTTCATAAATTTGTAAGCTATAAATTAAGTGGTTATGTTTGAGAATCTATCCGATAGGTTGGAGCGGTCTTTCAAGATTCTGAAAGGCGAAGGTAAGATAAGCGAGATTAATATTGCCGAGACTCTGAAAGAAATCCGGAGGGCCCTGCTGGACGCCGACGTCAGCTACAAGGTGGCCAAGGAATTCTGTGACAGGGTCAAGCAGAAAGCGCTGGGTTCCAACGTTTTAACTGCGGTCAAGCCGCAGCAGATGATGGTCAAGATCGTGCATGACGAGCTGGCCGATTTCATGGGTTCCGAGCATTCCGAAATCAACCTCAAAGGCTCTCCAGCCGTTGTCCTGGTGGCCGGCCTGAACGGTTCCGGTAAAACCACTTTCTCAGGCAAACTGGCACTTTATCTCAAGAGCAAGAAGGGACGCAAGGTACTGCTTGCGGCGTGCGACACTTTCCGTCCTGCAGCCATCGAGCAGCTCAAGACTCTGGGCGAGCAGGTAGGTGTGACTGTCTTCAGGGAAGAAGGGGAGAAAGATCCCGTGAAGGTGGCTCTCGACGCCGTTAAGCAGGCGCGCACCGAAGGGTATAACGTGGTCGTTGTGGATACCGCCGGCCGTCTGGTTGTGGACAAGGAGCTGATGGATGAGATTTCGCTGCTTCACAGTTCGCTCAAGCCCGACGAAACCCTGTTCGTTGTCGATGCCATGACCGGACAGGATGCAGTTGAGAGCGCCAAGGCATTCAACGAGGCAATCGATTACGACGGCGTGGTGCTTACAAAGATGGACGGCGACACCCGCGGCGGTGCGGCCCTTTCCATCAAGGCAGTAACGGGTAAACCCATCAAGTTTGTGAGCACCGGGGAGAAGATGGAGGCGCTAGACGTCTTCTATCCGACGCGTGTCGCCGACCGTATCCTGGGCATGGGCGACGTGGTCTCGCTGGTCGAAAAAGCACAGGAGCAGTTCGATGAGAAACAGGCTCGAGAGCTGCATAAGAAGATAGCCCGCAATCAATTCACTATCAATGATTTCTATGAGCAGCTCAAGCAGGTCCAGAAGATGGGTTCCGCAAAGGATCTGATGAGCATGCTGCCCGGCATGGACAAGGCCCTCAAAGACGTCGACATCCCCGAAGACGCATTCAAGCCCACGGAGGCAATCATACAGTCCATGACCCCTTACGAGAAGGAACATCCTGAGTGCATCAACGGCTCCAGGCGCCAGCGCATCGCGCGCGGTTCAGGCACTTCGCTGGCCGACGTGAACAAACTCCTCAAGCAGTTCGAGCAGACCCGCAAGATGATGAAGATGGCGATGGACGGCTCGCTGCGTCAGAGATTGAAGGGGTTCCGTTAGGATTTATTCTATTATTTTATTAAATTTGGCAGTTGCTAACCACGCCCGCATCTTTTGATGTGACAGGCGGTAACGAAGTTGTATTCAATAATCACTTGATATGCGTAAAAGAATAATCATTCTGCTGTCCGCCCTGCTTGTCCTTGGCGCCCAGCAGGCTTTTGCACAGATGTCGGACAGCCAGGTAATATCATACATAACCTCTGGCGTGGCGTCCGGAAAATCGGAAGGTCAGATTGCATCTGAACTGATGGCCAAGGGAGTTACTACATCCCAGCTGCAGAGGCTTATGAAAACCTACAAGAGCGGTTCCTTCATTCCGACCGACGCGGCAGAGTCATCAAACAAACTGGATGGCAGCCGCGGCAGCCGCAAGCCGGCAGTCCAGGATGGTACTTCAGGTTCGACAGTATCTTCCAACGAGAAGTTGGAGACAGGCAAGGAAACTGCCGACAAAAAGCCCCGTAAAGCCCGCAAGCCCCGGAAAACCGAGACTCTGAAGGTCCAGAAAGAAGTCCAGATTGATCCTGTAACAGGCAAGCCTGTCGTTCAGCCGGAAGAAAAAGCAGAGTACGAAGAAATCGAAGACCCTTTGTATGACGAGGATGGATACAAGCGGATTTATGGCCATGATATCTTCTCGTCCCAGAAACTATCTTTTGAGCCCAACCAGAACCTGCCAACACCGGAAGACTATGTGCTGGGCCCGGGCGACGAAGTGATCATTGACGTATGGGGCACCAACGAGGCCACCATCAAGCAGGAGATAAGCCCTGAAGGACGTATCATAGTCTCTCAAGTGGGGCCCATCAACCTGTCAGGCCTGACGGTGAAGGAAGCCCAAGGCAAGGTGAAGGCGTCCCTGAGCAAGATATATTCATCTCTCCGATTCGGATCCTCCAAGCTTTCCCTGACGCTTGGAAATGTCAGGACCATCCAGGTCAACGTTTTCGGCGAGGTCGAGGCTCCGGGCACCTACAGGCTGTCTTCGTTTGCCACCGTATTCACAGCGATATATCGTGCCGGAGGCATCACGGAGATAGGTTCCCTCAGGAATGTGAAAGTGATACGCGGTGGAAAGGAATTCGCTTCCGTGGACGTGTATGAGTACATATTCAACGGCAAGCTCGACAACAATATAGCCCTCAGGGAAGGCGACGTTATCAACGTCCCGCCTTATTCTGCGCTAGTCAGTATCGACGGATTCGTCAAGCGCCCCATGTTCTATGAGCTTCGCGACGGCGAACCCCTGTCGTCACTGATTGCCTATGCCGGAGGGTATTCCGGAGGCGCATGGAAGGACGACATCAATGTGGAGCGCAACGACGGCCGGACGAATCATATCCATACCGTAAAGGCAGAAGCCATGGATTCCTTCGGCCTGAAAGACGGAGATGCCGTTTACGTCAGCGGCAGCGAGGTGGAAGTCTTTACCAACAAGGTTGAAATCAAGGGCGCGGTATACCGTCCCGGCAGCTTCGAGCTTGGCGGCGAAATTGCCACCGTCGGGCAGCTTGTCAAACACGCCGGCGGACTGATGGAAGACGCATTCATGGGACGCGCCCAGATTGTGCGTGAAAAGCCTGACCGTTCTCTTGAGATCGTCGCCGTCCCGCTTAAGGGCATTCTGGAAGGGAATGCAGATGATATCCTGCTCAAGCGTGGCGACGTGCTCATCGTCTCGAACGTGAATGAAATTGAGCAGAAAGGCGATTTCACCATTACCGGATACGTTGTCAACCCGGGCAAGTATCAATTTGCCGAGCATACTACGGTGGAGGATCTGATCCTGCTCGCCGGCGGCCTGTCGGAGGGCGCATCTTCCGCCAAGGTCGACGTCGCGCGCCGTATCAACGTGCCTTCGAGCACGGCGGCCTCCGACACCCTTGCCAGCGTCTTCTCGCTGTCGATCAAGGACGGACTTATGGAAGACGGCGACGGCGGCTTCGAACTGCAGCCTTACGACGTGGTGTCCGTGCGTCGAAGCCCCACCTACATCGAGCAGCGCAACGTTACCATTTCCGGTGAGGTCACCTTCCCCGGTCAGTATACCCTTGTGAATACCAACGAGCGCGTTTCCGACCTTGTCAAGAGGGCAGGCGGGGCGACGCCCAACGGCAATGTTCATGGCGCCATGCTCAAGCGCAAGATCAACCAGTACGAGCGCAACGTCCGTATCGCCATGTCCAAGATCGTGACGCAGAGCGCTTCCAGCAAGGATACGCTGGACATCAACAAACTGAAGGTTTCCGAAATTTACACCGTGGGTCTGGAACTCGACAAGGCCCTTGAGCATCCGGGTTCCGATTACGACGTGGTGCTCCGCGACGGCGACGAGCTGATCATTCCCGAGATGGCTTCGACCGTCCGCATCCAGGGTGAGGTGCTTTATCCCAACACCGTGCATTTCATCTCCGGCAAGCCTGTGAATTATTACGTCAAGCAGGCAGGCGGTTACAGCAACCGCGCCCGCCGGGCCAAGACCTATGTTCTCTACATGAACGGCACTGTTGCCGTAGGCGCCGGTGCCAAGCTCGAGCCCGGTTGCGAAATCATTGTGCCTGGCCGCTCCGAGAAGGAAAAGATGAGCGTCGGCGAATGGCTGGGCATCGGTACCACCGCCGCGTCCATCACTACCATGGTTGCAACGATTGCCAGTTATCTGAAATAGACTGCCTTATGAAAAAGTACGAGGATTTCGATGATTTTGACGACTTCGACGAGGGCGCAGAACCAGTAAGTCTTTTGCCTTACCTGAAATTGGCTCAGAAAAATTGGAAGAAGATTCTGATCTGGGCGTTTTGTGGCGCCTTGTTCGGAATGATGATTGGCCTGAGCAAGCCCAAGACATATACGGCAAAGGCAGTGGTGGCCCCGGAAATCACTACCAGATCCACTTTGGGCGGAGGTTTGAGTTCTCTGGCCAGTCTTGCCGGTGTCAATATGAACACCATGGCCCTGACTGACGCCATGCACCCGGACCTTTATCCTGAGATAATCAAGTCGACGAATTTCTATATCAATCTGTTTGATATGCCCGTACAGGTTGAAACCAGGGACTCGCTTGTCCATACCGATCTCTACGACTATATGGTCAATTATGCAAAGGCTCCCTGGTGGAACTATGTCTTTGGCCTGCCCTGGAAGGTTACCGATGCCCTGAAGCGTTGGTTTGGCAAGGCCGATGAATTCGACTACATGGAAGGCCACGCAAAAGTGGATTCCCTGCGCCTGACCAGACAGCAGGAGATGGTTATCAAGGCATTGTCAAAGAGTATCTCCGCGGCAGTCGAGAAACGCACCTACGTGCTGTCTCTCAAAGTGACCATGCAGGATCCGGTGATCGCCGCCCAGCTCGCAAATGCCATAATTGAGAATCTTCAGCGGTTCGTCGTGACGTACAGGACGGAAAAGGAGCGGGACAACGTCAAGTATTACGAAAAGATATACGACGAGACCCGCAGTGATTATCTTGCCGCCCAGCGAAGCTATGCAAGATATGTCGATTCAAATTTGGGAAGCCTGAGCAAAAGCTCCATGGTTCAGCAGCAGCACTTGCAGAATGAGGCCCAGTTAAAGTATCAGCTATACAATCAGACTGCGCAGAACCTTTTGAGCGCAAGGGCAAAGGTTCAGCATGAGGCGCCTGTACTGGTAGTAGTTCAGCCTGGTATAGCGCCTCACATCGGTAAGCCGTCCAAGGTCAAGCTTACCATTCTGTGGTTCATCCTTGGCGGAATGGCAGGTGCTGTCTGGTACGTTTTGAAGGATAAGAGAGAGCCTGAAGAGAGAAAGGCTTAAAGGATGTTCAAGATCCTGGACCTAAGGCAGTACAGGAAGATCGTTCTGGTCTTTACGGCGTTTGTGTTCCTGCATTCGCTGATGTACTTCGACTATATCAACATCAATCCAACGTATTATGGGTGGGTGTCGAATGGTTTGGTCCTGTTGCTCGGCGCAGTATGCATAATCAGCGTCAGCCCCAGAAAGATGCCGGCGTCATATTGGCTTCTGGGCCTGCTGGCGGTTCCTATGCTGAGTTTCCTTCCATGTTGGTTGGAAAACGGGCAGTCTCCCATATCATCGCTGAGAACTTATCTGGCCTGCTGGCTGCCACTGCTCTATTTCTTATTGCATAAATCCAAGATCAGTGAGCGGGAACTTGTGCTGGTCATTACCGTTTTTGCGGTTACCAGGACACTGATTACGATCGTTCAGCAGTTTACATATCCCGATTATCTCTTCACTTTCCGCCCGGAGGGCCTGGACGCTTCAGGCATGTTCAAGGGGATAGAACGACGAAGCGGTATATATCGCTTTTGCATTGAGGATACATTCCTGTCGATGTTCCTGGTGTTCTATTATTTCTGGCGGATGACCAAACGGTTTAAAATTACGGATTTGTGCCTGTTCCTGGTTGGTCTCCTTGGTGTATATCTGGACCAGACGCGGCAACTGATGCTTTCTACGGTCCTTTCTCTTGTGCTGGTATTCCTGTTCACTGTCCGCATCAAACACAAGGCTTTGATCGTATTTCTGCTGGCTGCTATCGTCGGAGTTGTGGCGTTGAATGCCGATACACTGTTCGGGGATCTTCTTCTGATGACCAGCCAGGATCTGAACCATAACAATATCCGTCTGTTCTCATATTCCACTTACCTGTTCGAGTTCTGGGGCGGTCCGCTTTCGGTGGTGTTCGGAAACGGTCCCGCAGCCTGGGACAGCGCTTATGGGCAACAGGTCGCATATATGTATGAGAATCTGAAATTGTTCCACTCAGATGTCGGAATCGTAGGTGCTGCCAATCTGTACGGTGTAATAACCGTTTTGTTTTATCTTGCATTCCTGGTGTTCTTTGTCTTCCGTAACTGGAAGAAGTTCAGGATTCACATCAAGATGTATTTCGTCGCCCAGTTAATCAATCTCCCGATGATCTGTATTTTTACTCAGAGGGTTAATTGTATGATATTCCTGGGCTTCATGCTTTTCCTTTGCGACAAGGATATCCGTCGTTACGACAGACGTATCGCCAATGCCGAGTCTTAAGAAAAACCTGTTCTACAGCATCCTCCTGATTCTGGCGAACTATGTATTTCCATTCCTCACGTATCCATACGTGTCGAGGGTGTTGGGCGTCAGCGGCATCGGAGCCTGCAATTTTGTGGACAGCGTAATCAATTACTTCATCTTGTTTTCAACGTTGGGGATCGATTCTCTCGGAGTCAGGGAGATAGCTAAACACAAAGACGACAGGGAAGCGCTGAACCGGACTTTTTCCAACATTTTTATAGTAAACCTGGCACTAACCGGGCTTATGCTCGCGGCGTTGGCTGTCTGTACGTTTACCGTCCCACAGCTGTCTGAACACAAAGACCTGATGTTCATCGGGGCCTTTAAGCTGGTGTTCAATTGTCTCTTGGTGGAATGGCTGTTCAAGGGCCTTGAAGACTTCAGGCTTATCACTATCCGGTCGATAGTAGTTAAAACCGTTTATGTGGTATGCGTCTTTGTCTTCGTCAGGAACCGGGGGGATGTATGGATTTATTATCTGTTGTCATCCTTGATGATAGTGGTCAACGCTCTGGTAAATATTGCCTTTTCCGGTTCGCGCGTACGCCTGGTGCTGAGGGGCCTTGATTTCTGGACGACGTTCAAATCGTTGCTGGCGCTTGGCGTTTACGCGATACTGACTTCGATGTACACGACGTTCAACGTTACTTTTCTGGGGTTTGTGTGCGACGAAGTGCAGGTTGGCTATTATGCTACGTCCACCAAGATATATTACATCGTGATGGCCTTGTTTACGGCGTTCACCAATGTGATGTTACCCAGGATGTCCAATGTGGTCGCTTCAGGAGAGACGGAACGGTTCAAATCATATTTCCATATGGCGGTGGATGTCCTGTTCGCTTTTTCGCTTCCTGTCGTGGTCTGGATGATGATAATGGCTCCGGATATCATTATGGTGATTTCCGGCCCCGAATTTACCGGGTCGGTTCTGCCTATGATAATTATTTCGCCGCTGGTCTTCATCGTGGGATATGAGCAGATTCTTGTTCTGCAAACCCTGCTTCCTCTTGGAAAAGACAAGGTCCTGCTCCGCAATTCAATAATGGGAGCACTGGTCGGCGTGGCGCTGAATCTGGCTCTGGTGCCGGTGCTGGCGTCGATCGGTTCCGCCATAGTGTGGATCGTGTCGGAATGTTTGATTCTGATCCTTAGCCAGATCGCTGTTAGCAAGGAACTCCGTATCGGCTTCCCGGCACTTGATACTCTGAAAAACATCTTGATCTATCTCCCGCTTATTGGATTAGTCGCCGCTTGCTGCCTGATTCCGTCAGGAGCGCTTGTCAGAGTGACCGTCTCAATGCTTGTGGTTGCCACCTATGTCCTGGTATATCAGGTGGTTATACGTAAGAACGAGTTGATGGGAATGATAAAATGACTTTTTCCGTCCTCATACCGGCTTATAAGTCCGCCTTCCTTGCAGAGGCACTGGAAAGTGTTATCCGCCAAAGTTGGAAGGATTGGGAACTGATTGTCGTTGACGATTGCTCGCCCGAAGAACTGGAGCCCGTCGTCCGGCCATTCTGTAAGGACGAACGCATCCGGTATTATCGTAACGAAAGGAACTTCGGGGCGGTGAATGTGGTCGCCAACTGGAACAAGTGCCTGGAGTACAGTACCGGAGATTATGTCATCTGTATTGGCGACGACGACCGGCTGTCTCCCGGGTGCCTCGAAAGACTGGCGGCACTGATCGACAAGTATCCGGACCTCGGTGTTTATCACTGCGGGGTGGCGGTAATTGATGAGCGGGGTGAGGTTAAAGAGACCCTTGATAATCTCCCTGAGCTGGAATCATCCCTGGAGATGATAGGGGAACGCTGGAAGGGTCGCAGGCAGTTCATAGGCGATTTTTGTTTCAATCGTGAGCTTCTTGTCTCCAACGGCGGATTCTTTTATCTGCCGCTTGCCTGGGGTGCGGATGACATAAGTGCATATATCGCCGCAAAAGGGGACGGGTTACGGTACGGAGACGGAATTGCCAATTTGAACGAAGCTCTTTTCCAATATCGATCCAATTCTCTTACCATTTCTTCATCTTCTGATTTCCATCAGAAACTCCTGTCCATGAAGTCTTATGCCGATTGGTTCGCTGATGAACTTGGAGTGCGGGCGGGATTAAACACCTGTGATTCAGAAGATATAGAGAGACTCAAGGGTCTGTGCAATGCTTTTTATATCCAGCAGGCAAAGTATTATATCAGGCAGGATGTGCATTCGGATTGGCGTAGAATGGCATTCTGGCTCAATCACGTAAAGGAAACAGGCCTGCCACTCCGGACGGTTTTGGCCCAATCGGTAAAGGGGATACTGAAATGAGAATACTGATCTATTCAATTCCTCCATTTTCCGATTCCGACTTCCCTTTGATCAAGGCCCTGAGGGAGCGCGGTCATGAGGTCTGGTATATCATCAGGCTAGCACCGTTTATGCTGAAGACTTCGCTCCTGGATTTCGGAAGCCAGGACCCCCGGAACCAGTTATTGCCGGCAACGGAATTCGATGCTCTTTCGCAATGGTCACAGTATCTGGACCTCACTAAGACTTTTGTCTCGAACGATACGGTAGGTAAAACAGGGCTCAGGTCTTTCCGGTTGTTTCTTGACGAATGCCATCTGGTCAAGCGTATTAACCCCGATGCAATATGCCATATAGGCATTCCATTCCTTTTCCATTTTTTCCTCCTTCTGGGCAACAGGAAAAAGAGTGCGGTTGTGGTTCATGACCCCTTGCCTCATTCGGGCGATGATGGGATCAGGGTCCGGTTGAAGAGACGTTTTCTTCCGTTGGTTTGCAAAAGATTCATTCTTCTTAACAAACGGCAGGCAGATGATTTTTGCAACGCATATAACGTGGCTCCCGGAAGGGTTGCCGTGTCGTCATTGGGGCCATATGATTGCTATGCGAGCCTTCGCTCAGGCAGGGCTGTTGACGGGAAATATGTTCTGTTCTGGGGACGATTGGAAAAGTACAAGGGGATCGACTATGCCATTAAGGCGTTTACCCTTATCCGTGAGCGCTTCCCGGAATTACGGCTTGTCATTGCCGGTGCGGGGCCCGTCTGTTTTGATTCAGGCGCCGTGGATTCTGATGACAGGATTGTTTTTATCCACCGGTATCTGAGCAATCAGGAGGTTGCAGATTACGCTTCCCAATGCCAGTTCGTAGTCTGCCCATATACGGACGCAACCCAAAGCGGAGTCATTCAGACGGCTTTTGCCATGGGCGCGCCTGTGGTTGCAACCGACGTTGGAAATTTCTCGGATGTGATAGTTTCAGGCTATAATGGAATCATCGTACCACCGTCTGACTCCGTTGCCCTTTCCGAGGCCTTTGCCGATTTGTTGTCCAACCCTGACAAATTGGATGCGATGAGAAGCAATATTGCAGATTCATCGAGAGAAGGGGTCAGTTCCTGGACAAGGATAGCAGACGATTATATCAGGGCATTTCAGGGATGAGGATTCTGATAGTTACATTTTCCCTTACTTCGGGAGGCGCAGAGCGTTTTGTAGTGGATTTATCCAACTCATTGGCGGAGAAAGGCAATGAAGTATGCGTGGTGGCGACCGATGACGGCAATATCGGTGCGAATGAGTTCTATAAGCCGGATTTGCGCCCGGATGTACGATACGTCAATTTGGGAGGACGGTCAGGCCATTCAGTTCGTTCACTTATAGGCCTTTTGCGCTTTATCCGGGATTATAAGCCCGATGTGGTTCATTCGAATTCCGACCTGATCCAGATTCTGCTGCCCGTACTGTTTATTCATAAGCCCAGGTATTATCACACAATACATAACGTCGCTGAGTATTATCTGCCCAACAGGTTATGGAAGCCTTTTTTCAGGTATCTGTATGCCCGGCGGGTCCAGGCTATAACAATATCCGGTACTTGTTCCGATACGTTCCGTAATCTATATGGGCTGAGTAATGATCATGTCATAGTGAATGGCCGGAACAGACCTTTGATTTCCGAGAGCCATGACGATGTCAAGGCGCAACTGGAGCATTTCAGAGGAGATGGCCGTCTGTTCATTCATATTGCACGTTATTCGCCACAAAAGAATCAGTCGGTCCTGTTCGATGCGTTGGCAAAGACAGCCGGGGCGAAGTTGGTCGTTCTCGGTGCAGACTATCCGGATGATCTGATCAGGAATCAGGATCCTGAAAAAGTCCTGTACGTCGGGCTCAGGCGCAATGTCGGTGACTATCTTTCTTGCTCGGACTTTTTTATCTTGTCCTCGCTGTTTGAGGGATTGCCGCTGTCTGTCCTTGAAGCAATGTCTTTCGGGGTTATACCAGTTTCCACCCCCGCGGGAGGCGTTGTAGATGTGATAAAAGACGGGCAAAACGGATATCTTGCCGATGGATTCGATTCCGATGCCCTGGCAGCGGCGATGCAACGTGCCATGTCGGGAACGATAAGCAAGGATACGGTATGCGCCGAATTCGAGAATCGTTACTCCATGCCTTCTTGTGCGGACAAGTATCAGCACGCTTTTGAAAACCATCCTGCCAAATGAGGATTCTGCTGTGCAATAAGTTCTATTACCGAAGGGGCGGCGACTGTAATTACACGCTCGCCCTGGAGGAGTTGCTGCGCAGGCATGGCCATGAGGTTGCAGTGTTTGCGATGGACCATCCGGATACGCTGGATACACCGTGGCGCAGGTATTTCCCGTCTGAGGTCAATCTGGATTCATCCAAATCAAAGTTGCGTTTCTTCGCACGGAGTTTGGGATTTGGAGAGACAGCTTCCAGGTTCAATGCTTTGCTTGATGACTTCAAACCTGAAGTGGTCCATCTGAACAACATCCATTCGCAGCTCTCTCCGGTAATCGCCGAACTGGCTCATCGCCGCGGCTGCCGTGTCGTATGGACGCTTCACGATTACAAATTGCTCTGTCCCCGTTACGATTGTCTAAGGAGGGGAGAGAGTCCGTGCGAATTGTGTTTCAACGCCAAGAAGAATGTGCTGAAGCACAGATGCATGAAGAATTCGCTTCCGGGAAGCGTCATGGCATATTTGGAAGCGGGAAAGTGGAACAGGGAGCGGCTGGAGGCATGTACCGATGCGTTCATCTGTCCGAGTGCCTTCATGGAGACAAAAATGGTGCAAGGTGGCTTCGAACGGCAGAAAATGCATCATCTCTGTAACTTTATTGACATCGACAAATGCAAGAAGGAAAGATATGACGTGCGTGGGGAGTATTACTGCTATGTCGGGCGTCTAAGCAGTGAAAAAGGCCTGGAGACCCTTGTAAGCGTTGCACGGAATCTGCCATACAGGCTTGTAATTGTCGGAGACGGCCCTCTCAAAGACAGTCTTCCGAAGGAAGCCAATATCGAATACGTCGGCCGGAAGGATTGGCCGGAAATCAAAGACATAGCAGGGAAGGCCCGCTTTATGGTAATCCCATCGGAATGGTACGAGAACAACCCCCTGTCCGTTATTGAATCGCTTTGTCTGGGAACTCCTGTTCTGGGCGCAAGAATCGGCGGTATCCCTGAACTGATTGAAGAAGGCAGGAATGGCCTTGTATTCGAAAGCGGCAACCGTGAAGATCTTGCTGACAGGATTTCCGCTATGTTTGATTCGGCTTTTGATTATACCGGTATCGCAGCAGATGCTCAGGCCCGTTTCTCCGGGGAAACGTATTACGATAATCTCATGACTTTATTGCAATGAGCACAAAGAAACTCAACGGCACCGTAATCGTAACCTACCGCTGCAATGCGCGGTGCACCATGTGCAACCGCTATAAGGCGCCGAGCAGGCCCGAGGATGAGATATCCGTCGATACGATAAAGAAACTCCCGAGAATGTATTTCACCAACATCACGGGAGGGGAGCCGTTCATACGGGAAGACCTGAAGGACATCGTACGGGAGCTCTACAAGCTTTCAGACCGCATAGTAATCAGCACCAACGGCTATTTCACAGAGCGCATCATCGACCTTTGCAAAGAGTTCCCGCAGATAGGCATACGCATCAGCATCGAGGGTCTGGAAAAGACCAACAACGAGATCCGCGGCCTTGAGAACGGCTACCAGCGTGGCTATCAGACGCTGAAGACGCTCCGGGAGATGGGAATGAAGGACGTGGGCTTCGGCATGACGGTGCAGGACAGGAATGCCCCAGACCTTGTGCCTCTGTACAAGATCAGCGAGGAATTGGGCATGGAGTTCGCCACTGCGAGCCTGCACAACAGTTTCTACTTCGTGGAGTCCAGGAACATAATCCACGACCGCCCCATGGTTGCGCAGAACTTCGAAGATCTGGTGAACGAGCTGCTCAAATCCGGCAGCCCCAAGAAATGGTTCCGGGCCTACTTCAACCACGGACTCATCAATTACATCTACGGTCAGCCGCGCCTGCTGCCGTGCGACATGAGTTTCGACACCTTCTTCATCGACCCGTATGGGGACGTGATGCCCTGCAACGGCACCAGGGACAAGCTCGTTATGGGCAACCTGAACCATCAGAACTGGGACGAACTATGGAACTCGCCGGAGGCGGAAAAGGTCCGCGATGCCGTACGTCATTGCGACAGGCAGTGCTGGATGATAGGCTCCGTGAGCCCCGCCATGCACAAGTACATCTGGAATCCCGCCTGGTGGGTGCTCCGCCACAAACTGCGCCCTGGCAAGAAATACTCCATGTATGAAATCCCCGCCGTCCGTGATTACCGCGACGGAAAGGTGACCAAAGAGCAGCTTGACGCTCTATCCACTTGCGACATGGGCGCAACGGCAAACGATGGACTTAAGAAATGAAGGTTGTAGTTACAGGCACACGGGGCATCCCGAACGTTATGGGCGGAGTAGAAACCCATTGCGAGCAGCTCTTCCCAAGGCTGGCGGCGATGGGCGTAGACGTTACGGTAGTCCGGCGCTCGGGTTACGTTTCCGATGGCCTGACGGAATGGAACGGTGTAAAGCTGAAGGACATTCCTGCCCCGAAGAAGAAGTCGTTCGAGGCCATAGTCCATACCTTCAGGGCAGTAAACTACGCGGCCCGCATCCACGCCGACATCCTTCACGTACATGCCGCAGGACCCGCCCTGGTGACTCCATATGCCAAACTGCGTGGCCTTAAGGTGGTCTTCACGAGCCACGGACCCGAGTACGACAGGGATAAATGGGGCAAGCTGGCCAAGGCTGTGTTGCGCCTGGGCGAGCGTCTGGCGGTAAAATATGCCGACGACGTCATTGTGATATCCGACGTTATCCGCAACATCATCAAGGATAAATACGGGCGTACGGAAAGAGTTCATCTCATCTATAACGGCGTTCCGTCCCCTGAACCGTGCGACTATCCCGAATACTTCGAAGAGCTCGGCATCGAGCCCGGAAAATACATCCTCGGTATGTGTCGATTCGTGCCTGAAAAGCGGCTGGGTGATCTTGTAGAAGCCTGTAAAGGCCTGCAGGACTACAAACTGGTCCTTGCCGGCGACACTGATTTCGAGGATGCCTATTCCCGAAAGCTGAAGGCGGATGCAAAGGCTGCGGGAGCCGTCCTCACAGGTTTCATACGTGGCCGAAAGCTGCATTCGCTGCTGACCCACGCCGCCTGCTACGTACTCCCTTCTTCCCACGAAGGCCTTCCCATAGCGTTGCTGGAGGCTATGAGTTACGGCAACAAGGTGCTCGTCAGCGACATCCCTGCCAACCTTGCCGTCGGCCTTCCGGAGAAGAATTATTTCAGGTGCGGCGACGTCGCCGATCTGGCCGGAAAGCTGCGCGGCATGCTCGCCTCCGGTGAAAAGCCGGAATACGATATGTCACGATACGATTGGGACACCATAGCGGAACAAGTAAAGCAAGTGTATGAATCTCAGAACATTTAATATCAAGGAGTTCTTCTACTACAGCGTGCCGGTGATGCTGGTTGACCTTGCAATCCACATAGGCATATTCGAGTGGATGCTCAAGGTGTTCACGTTTACGGATCCGCAGGACCTGATTCTGCTGCGTCCGCGCACCCTGTATTTCCTGGTAGTCGGTTTCATCATAGCGATGGTCATTGTGCCGGTAAGGCTGTATGAACGGGGCTATAATTGGAAGACCTTGATAGTCAGGGTGTTCTTCCAGTGCCTGATAACCATCGGAGTGCTGGCTGCTTCCGTGAACGTGCTCTTTCACAGCTTCGCCGGTCATTTCCTGCTTTATCAGGGAATGCTGGCGGTTGCAGCCATAGGCTTATGGCACCTTCTGTTCCGTGCGGCTATCCTCACCGCCCGCAAGAAGGGGCGCAACAAAATCCACGTCGTGATAGTGGGCGAGAACGAGAACGCCGCTCGCCTGGCCGACATGATTCGCGACAACCGCGACTATGCCGACTACAAGCTCGTGGCGACCTTCGGTGAAGACCTTCCTGCGATAAACGACTACCTGCATAACAACAAGGTTCATCAGCTGTATTGCAGTCTCAATCCCGCAATCAAGACCGACATCGTAAACAGCATTATCCGCGACTGCGAGAATCTCTTCATCGAGTTCTACTATGTGCCCAACATGGACGGCTACCTGCACCGTTCCATGACCTTCGGAGAGATGGGGCCCCTGACGGTCGTGAAGCTTCGCGAGGAGCCGCTCGCAAATCCGCTTAACGCCGCTGTCAAGCGCTTCTTCGACATAGTGGTCAGCCTGCTGTTCCTGATAACGCTTTACCCCATTGTCTGGTGCTTCGTCGCCATCGGCACCTCCATCAGTTCTCCCGGTCCCATACTCTTCAGGCAGAAGCGCACCGGGTACAAGGGCAAGCCGTTCACGATGTACAAGTTCCGCTCCATGAAGGTCAACGCCGACGCCGACAAGCTGCAGGCCACGGCGGATGACCCCCGCAAGACCAGGTTCGGCGACTTCCTGCGCCGCAGCAGCATCGACGAACTGCCTCAGATGATCAACGTGCTGAAGGGAGATATGTCCATCATCGGCCCCCGTCCCCACATGGAGCTCCACACCGAGATGTACACTAAGCTGGTGGACGAATACCTGGTACGGCATATGGTGAAGCCCGGCCTTACCGGCTGGGCGCAGGTCAATGGGTGCCGAGGCGAGACCAGGACCACCGAAGCCATGGCGGACCGCGTGCGTTACGATATCTGGTATATTGAGCACTGGTCAGTAGCCCTCGACTTCAGGATCTTCTTCATGACCATCGCGCAGATACTCGGCGGCGACAAACAGGCATATTAGCATGAATACCTTCTTTGAACTGGTTCAGATTGCAATCGGTGTCCGGGAGAATCTTTCGGAAATACCCTCCTGCCGTGAGGAATGGGACCGTCTTTTCAAGGTTGTGGGCGACCACAGCCTGCTGGGCGTGACCTTCCCCGTGATAGACCGCCTGCACGACGAGGTGGAAGTCCCGCTGGGAATCTATTCCCGCTGGGCTATGGTGGCGGAGAAGATTGCCAAACGCAACGCGGCTCAGGTTAAGATGTGCAAGTCCCTGTACGAAAAGTTCCTTGCCGATGGATTCCGCTGCTGCGTGCTTAAGGGGCAGGGCGCAGCGATGCGTTACCCCGATTCGTCCCTGCGCCACAGCGGGGATATCGACCTATGGATGGAAGGGGATAGGCAAAAGGTGGTCGACTACATGCGAAGCCTCTGCCCGATTCGGAAGATAGTCTATCACCACCTCGACGCGGAACTCATCCCCAAAATGGGTGTGGAAATCCATTTCACGCCGTCGTGGATGAACGCTCCCTCCGCCAACAGGCGCCTTCAGCGCTGGTTCGAATCCGAAGCGGAAGGGCAGTGGTCCAACTATGACGCCGGACTCGGATTCTGCGTGACCACGGCCCCCTTCGATGCGTTTTTCATGCTTATCCACATTTACCGCCATGTGCTGGAGGAAGGCATAGGCCTGAGGCAGCTGCTGGACTACTATTACGTCCTTAGGCAATTGAATCCCGAACAGCGGGGCAAGGTCAAAGCCGACCTTCGCAAGCTTGAAATGGACCGCTTTGCCGCTGCAGTCATGTACGTGATGCAGCAGGTGTTCGCGATGGACGAGGGCCTGTGCCTTTTCGCTCCCGACGAAAAGGAAGGCCGTTTCCTGCTCGATGAGGTAATGCGTTCCGGCAATTTCGGCAAGCACGATCCGCGCAACGCGCACGCCAAGGGCGAAACCCTCGTCGCCCACGGCAAACGCAAATTCGGGCGCGGTATCAGATACATGTTCCATTACCCTTCAGAGGTTCTCTGGATGGCTCCTTTCATGACCTGGCAGTACTTCTGGAGACGCAGGCACGGTTATCTATATAAAGGCAGATGAACGATTTCGTGGTGTCCCTCATGCTTCTCGGAGCGCTTTCGCAGGGCGGCGGCATGCCGTTCTGGTCCACCGCGAACCAGTTCGGGATCATGCCTGAATCGAGCGGAGGCCTGGCCCTGCTACAGGCGGGTATGCCCTTCGATGAGACAAAGACCCTGCAGTGGCACTGGGGCACATCCCTTGGCCTCAGGGCGGACTCCGGAGGAACCACAGTGCTGCCCGACGAACTGTATGCCGGTCTTCGCTGGAAGCGGTTGCGGCTCGACCTCGGTATCTGGCATCCGGAGCAGGGCTATATGGCTGCCAGCCGCGACCTGGGAACCCTTTCCGTCACCGGTGGCAATTTCATGAGAAGCGGCAATGCCCGGAGCATGCCCGGCTACTCATTTACCCTGGAACCGTGGGACGTTCCTTTCACTGACGGACACCTTCAGTTCCTGGGACGCTTCGGCGACTACAGGACAACTGATCCCCGCTATGTGTCAGGCGCGCTCGTACATAATACCGAAGGCTACGTAAGGGGTAAGATAGGCCGTCATGCCAGTGTCACCGTCGGCCTCGACCATTATACCATGTGGGGAGGAAACAGCCCGGATTTCGGGAAGCAGACAGTAAGCTTCGGCAATTACTTCAGAGTGCTGACCGGACGCCAGGGCAAAGAGGATTCGCCCCTGGGTGACCAGATAAACTCCCTGGGCGACCATCGCGGGCGGATATTGTTCCGCTTTGACTGGAAGGGAGACGGCTGGCTCCTTGCTTATCAGAGCGACAAGCCTTACGACGACCGCTCAGGCATGGCCTGGTACAACATTCCGGATGCTGTGCGTACCCTTAGCTTCTCCTTCGACGACAAGACCCGGTGGCTGAGTGACGTGGTATATGAATTCCATACGACCATGAAGCAGTCCGGCCCTTATGAGCGCCGTCTGGCCAGTGATGCCGAAATTGCCGCTTCTGACCCTCACCTTTACCTGGACGAGGGGAATTCCCTCTGGTACTACATTGCGGGCGGAGCGGACAACTACTGCAACAACTACGAATACAAGTCCGGCTGGACTCATTACGGCCGCCAGACAGGCAACCCTTTGTTCTATTCGCGAGCCAGCGGCAACGGCACATGGAACAACCTGCTATCGGCTCATCACTTCGCCTTTTCCGGCAGTCTGTTCCATAAGTTTCCATGGAAGCTTATGCTCACGTGGAGCCGCAACTATGGCTGCTGGTTTACTGAGGACTACGTTTACGATCAGGGCAGCCGCTACGAGCAGCCGCTAAGGCAGTTCTCCTCCGGTTTCATGACTGAATTCCCTTTGCTGCAGGGCGCACTGAAGATTGTGCCCGCGGTGTATCTGGATTCCGGCGACGCCCTGCCGCGGTGCTTTGCGGCAACTCTATCCGTGAAATACGACATAATACATAAAAGAAAATGATTATCCGAAGCAAAGCC
Source organism: Bacteroidales bacterium (assembly GCA_016288775.1). Classification (GTDB taxonomy): domain Bacteria; phylum Bacteroidota; class Bacteroidia; order Bacteroidales; family UBA932; genus Cryptobacteroides. The sequence goes on from JAEELG010000128.1 coordinate 23,004, forward strand.
CCTTTGCGCCTCGGCCTGGCGGGCGGCGGCAGCGACGTGTCACCCTACAGCGACATTTACGGCGGACTGGTGCTGAACGCCACTATCAACCTCTACGCATACTGCACGATAGAGGAAACCGCCGACGGGCTCATTAGCATAGACTCTTATGACAGCGGTTGCAATCTGCAGTTCCCGGTGGAACCCCAGTTGCCGGTAAACGGCGAGGCTGATCTGGTCAAAGGCGTGTATAACCGCATCGTAAGCGATTTTGGCATAACACCCAGGGCATTCCGTATCACCACCTGGAATGACGCTCCTGCGGGCTCTGGCCTTGGCACTTCCAGCACCATGGTGGTCTGCATCCTGAAAGCCTTTGTCGAATGGTTCAGCCTGCCTATGGGCGACTACGAGATCGCCCGGCTGGCATATGAAATCGAGCGCAAGGACCTCGCCCTTTCAGGCGGAAAGCAGGACCAGTATGCTGCGGCTTTCGGCGGATTCAACTTCATCGAGTTCCTCCCCGACGACCGCGTCATCGTCAACCCGCTCAAGGTCAAGCGCTGGATTACCGACGAACTGGAATCCAGCCTGCTGCTGTACTTCACCGGCAAGTCCCGCAGCAGCGCCCGCATCATCGACGAGCAGCGCAAGAACACTTCGTCCGGCAACGCGGAAGCCATTGAGGCCATGCACCTTATCAAGCAGAGCGCCAGGGACATGAAAGCCGCCCTGCTGCGCGGAGACATGCGTGAGTTCGCGGCCATCATGGGGCGCAGCTGGGAAAGCAAGAAGAAGATGGCGAACGGTATCACCAACGAACAGATACAGCATGCCTTCGACGTGGCCGAGGCCGCCGGCGCGGTAGCCGGAAAAGTCAGCGGCGCGGGCGGCGGCGGATTCATAATCTTCTTCGTCCCTCCCGAAAAGCGGAAGCGCGTGGAGGAGGCGCTCAAAGCCCTGGACGGCTTCATAATGCCCTTCCTGTTCACCGACGGTGGGGCGCACGGATGGAAAATATACGATACAGATACAGTAGCGAAATGATACAGATTCTAGACGACCTGGTGGCGCGTTATCCCGCGCTCGAATGCTGCCGCGATCAGATACGGCAGGCAACGGATATCCTTATTGAATCCTACTCGCACGACGGCAAGCTGCTAACCGCAGGAAACGGCGGAAGTGCGGCCGACGCCGAGCACATTGTAGGTGAGATGATGAAGACTTTCCGTATCCAGAAAACCCTTCCGGAGGGCTACGCCGAGGCGTTGTATGCAACTGATCCGGAAATGGGCAATGTGCTCCGCAACCATCTGCAGGGCGCCCTGCCGGCAATCGCCCTTGACGGGCACATCTCGCTGAGCACCGCATACATGAACGATTGCGAACCGCTTCTGTGCTTCGCCCAGCAGGTGAACGGATACGGGCGTCCCGGCGACGTTCTTCTTGGTATCAGCACCTCCGGCAACAGCCGCAACGTGCTGTATGCTGCCGTTGCCGCCAAGGCCCGAGGCATGAAGGTCATCGGCCTTACCGGCGGCAGGGACAACCGCCTTGAAAAGTTCGCCGACGTCTGCATCAAGGCCCCCGCTACCGAGACTTACAAGATTCAGGAACTCCATCTGCCCATCTACCACTGCATCTGCCAGATGGTTGAAAAGTATTTCTTTGCTAATCATTGACTTATCGCGCAACGTCTGGGAGCTTTTCCCAGAGGTGGAAGCGTAAGTGACTGGGAATCATGGAAGTAGCAATTCTGGCGGGAGGATTGGGAACGAGGCTGAGGAGCGTCGTGAGCGAGGTGCCGAAGTGTATGGCGCCCGTGGCGGGGAAGCCGTTCCTGTGGTATCTGCTGGAGCAGTTGCGCCGCTACGATGTGGAGCGGGTGATACTGAGCGTGGGCTATCTGCGTGAGGTTATACAGGACTGGGTGGCGGAACATGCTGCTGAGTATCCGTTCGAGTTCCGTTTCGCGGTGGAGGAGCAGCCGCTGGGAACCGGCGGCGGCATTAAACTGGCGTCCTCTATGGCAGAAGGCCCGGAGCTGGTGGTGCTTAACGGCGATACCTTCTTCGATGCCGATCTCGACCTGCTGCTGGCCGCACGCCGCGGGAGCGGGCTCCCTGTAGCGCTGGCGCTCAAGCCCATGCGCGACTTCGACCGCTACGGTACGGTGCTGCCCGGCGCCGATGGCGTCATACGTGCCTTCCGGGAGAAGCAGCACTGCTCCGAAGGCCTCATAAACGGGGGGGTGTATGCGATAGACCTGCGTTCCGGAGTGTTCGACGGCGTACCTGTGAAGTTCTCCTTCGAGAAGGAGGTGCTGGAGCCGCAGTGCGGCCGCGGGCGCCTGTACGGACTTGTGCAGGACGGCTATTTCATCGACATCGGCATCCCTGAGGACTACGCCCGCGCCTGCTCTGCTCCCTGGCTCCTCACAAGCGGATATGACACGCTGCTGCTGGACAGGGACGGCGTCATCAACGTGCTGCGTCCCGGCGATTACGTGAAGACTGTGGACGAATTCGAATGGATGCCCGGAGTGAAGGATGCGCTGCGTGAGGCGGCCGGCAAGTTCCGCCGAATCTTCATCGTAACCAATCAGAGGGGCGTAGGCAGGGGAGTGATGACTCGGGAGGCCCTCGACGGCATACATTCCTGGATGACGGCTGAGATAGAGGCTACAGGAGGACGTATCGACGGCATATACGTCTGCACCGCCGTTTCTGATGAAGATCCCTGCCGCAAACCCAACCGCGGAATGTTCGACCGCTTGTTGCAGGATCACCCTGAGGTGAATCCCTCCCGCACACTCATGGTCGGCGACAGCGAATCGGACCTCGCGTTCGCAAAGAACTGTAAAATTGCATTTTATATGATTAATTGTTAATTTTGTAATATGCTGGAAGAAATAAAAACCAATATCGAGAAGCTGATTTCTCTGTACGAGACCGAGAAACAGCGGGCCGACGCGCTGCAGGCCGAACTCGATAAGAGCAAGGCCGAGGCTGCGGCGAGCAAAGAAAGGATTGCCGACCTGGACGGCCAGATCGACAATCTCAAACTGCAGTACGCCTTTTCCGGCGCCGGCGACCCCGCCCTCGCCAAGGAACGAATCAACAAGCTGATTCACGAAATCGACCGTTGCATCAAACTCCTCGAGAAGTAGCCATGGCACAGAACATCAAACTCAAGATCGCCGGTATCGAATACCCCATGGTCGCCAACTCTCCCGAAATGGAAGAGACGATGCGTACCGCGGCCGATGAGATCAACCGCAAATTCAATTCCTACGACGCCAAGTATCCGGACAAGACCACGCTCGACAAGCTGATTATCGTAACGCTCAACGAGACGGTGAACCGCATTGCCTGCCAGAAGAAGATGCAGCAGCTAGGAGAAGAGGCCAAGACCCTTCAGGACGATCTTGCCGCATATCTGGACAATTTGAAATAGACGCTTAAGCCGTCGGGCCCAAGAGGAGAAAACATCAAGTTTTTCACTTACCGGGAGCTCTCGGACCGCGGAAGGCAGGCCCGCCCCGCAGCGGGATCCCCGAACCGGACCGGAACCCAAATCATTCGAGCCAGACAATTTTCTGACTGTTCGGCTGACGGCTTATTTAATAAAAGAAGAACTGAGCTCTCAGTTCTTCTTTTATTAAATAGTCTACCCCCGCTGCTCCGCAGCTGCCCCCAGGGGCATTTCGGCCTCCGGCCGGTCGCCTTCGGCGACTAATTAAAAAAGACCGACCCTTTGCGGGGCCGGTCTTTTGCTTTTATGACCGTAAGGTTATTTGGCTACGATCTTGATGTTGTCCAGATACCAGCGGTTCTGGCCGCGGGTATTGCTGACGTAGGGATCTACGTTGGTAGGATGCAGGGCAATGCGTGATTCTGCGGTAACTCCGTTGAAGTTCACGCTCGCATGCTGCCATTCCAGCTTGGTCTGGTCGCCCTCGGTAGGCTGGGCGGAACTGAGTTCGACGTTCTCGCCTCCGAACACTTCGGCAGTGAGGGTCATGATGTCCGGCTTGCTGCCGCCTGTCATACACCAGCACCAGTCAAAGGTCAGTTCCACGTTGGTGGCCGATGTAAGGGAACTCAGGACCGGAAGCACCAGACCGGAACTCCAGTCGCTCTTGCCGAACTTCAGATAGTTCTTCTGCAGGTACAGGGTGCGTCCGTTGCCGCTGTCAGGCTCGGTGGCCGCCCATTCCGTCATGCCCTTTCCACCCCATATGTATCCGTATCCCTTGTCGAGGAGGTCTGCAAGGATAGGCTGCAGAGCCGCGGTGGTGAAGATATTGGGAGAAGAACCGACGGAGTTGGCACTTACGTCGTCCGGAGCGTTTGCACCTGTCGCGTAAGGCTCAAGCCACTCGAAGTCCTCTTCGAACAGCACGGTGCCGGGCTTGATGCCGCCGCCACCGCCGCTTCCACCGCCAGCAGGAGCGTTGGTCACCTCGAATACGGGACCGGCGTCTTCGCCGTCGTCACCGTTGTCGGCGATACGGCAGGTGCCTCCGTTCGGTGCCCCGAGAGGGCCCTTGTCGTTGGCCTGTGCATTGGCTACGCAGCGCATGCGGAACATGGGCTCGCGGCAAGGTGCGGCAAGCGTCCAGACGCATTCTACGGCAATATTGGACGTGGGCTCCTTGAAGTTGTACTGGGCGTTGGTGCCGGATTCGGTCTCGGTTTCGATGGGATACTCATCGGCGGGTTTCCAATCGTTGCCGTCGAAGTACTCGAGCATCCAGTACCTCTGTCCGGTAGCGGATACACGGGTGAGATACTTGATGTGGAGGCTGGTTCCGGCGGGATACTCGTAGTTGTCGGTGGCGGAGAACAGCCAGTAGTCGCCAGGCCATGCGCCGGTGACGTAAGGATGTCCGGTGCCTCCGATTATTCGTGACGCCTTTGCGTTGACGTCGATTCCGGTCTTGTCGATCTGCCAGTACTCGATCTTTCCGTTGCCTTCGACGTTGGAAGGAACGTAAAGTCCGCCGGATCCTTCAGTGGCGTCGGGCTTGCCGGCAGTGCCTCCGAAGAAGTCCTGGTAAGCGGTCATGGTGGTGGCAGTGAAGCGCCACTTGGCATAGAGGAGCTTGTCGGGCCTGGGAACCACGGCGGGGCCGTTGTCCTTAAGCGAGGTCGTGATAATGCCGAACATGTTGGAACCTAGGAGTCCGCAGGTAAATCCGGACAGCGCGACCTTGTTGCCGTTGAGCTTGGAGAGACTCAGTTCGGCGGGGCAGTCGACCTGCTTGACGGAGTAGTCCACGTCGTTCACGGTAACGATGAGGTTGCCGCCGGCCACGACGCCGTTCACCTCTACGAAATCGATGGTCTCGCCCTTGTAGGTGGCTATGACGTCATTGAGATTGAGAGGGTTGGGATAGGCATAGGCACCGGAAGAGAGCACCTTGCACTCGTCGACCTGTGCAATCGTGGGTATGCCGTTTGCGCTGCCTTTGATACCTTTTATGGATACCTTGTCGCCAACCTTGACGTCGGCTTTGTTCTTGGCATAGACATTGGCTTCGCCAGCGCTGAGCATGAAGCCGGCGGAGGTGACTGCCGATACGGCAGCCTCATCGAGAACGAAGGCCTTGCCGTCGGCCAGGGTTGCAACCTTGTCAAGCGCAAGGTGGCTTGCGCTGCGGTACGAATCGCCTTCCTGGCTCACTATGATGATGAGCCGGCTGGCGAGGGTGTTGCCGGAGAAGATGAGGGTGTCCTTGCGGGGCTCCAGGAGTCCGCCCGAGTCGGAGTTGTCACTTGCGGTGACTGTGACTACGGTTTCGCCGCTTCCCGTGGAAGGGTCGACGGAAATCCATGAAGGGGCGGTGGTGTGCCAGTCTCCGTCCGAGACGACGGTAACAGTCTGCGCCGCCGGGTTCTTTCCGGCGAAATTCATCACGGATACGTCACCCAGCACCGCCTTTGCCACTGTATCCACGGTCTCAGGCACGCAGGATGCCAGGGTCGCACCCATGAACGCGGTAAACGCAAGTACCTTGAATATGTTGGTAAAACGTTTCATATTTACTTCCAGTTAGGGTTCTGTTTGAGATTGGGATTGAGCAGCAGGTCATTCTCCGGAATGGGATAGAAATAGTGCTTGCTCTCGTCGAATGAGTGGGGCACGCCCTTGAGCGCGTCGCGGACTCCTGCAGTGGCGTAGTTGCCGGTGTTGGGATCGACTAGGTAGAAGATCTCGTCGGTGGATGACTCGTCGCCCGTCGCGGGGTCGAAGATCTTGTACTTGGTGCCGCTTGCGTTGGTGCTGCCGGTGTAGAAGGTGTACTTGCTGCTGTCTCCGAAGTCATAGGAGCCGGGACCGGGAATGTACATGCCGTAGAACGGCTGGTTGAGGCAATATCCTGCCTTCCAGCGCATCAGGTCGAAGTAGCGTCCGTAACCCTCCTGGAAGAGTTCGATCGCCCTCTCGCGGCGGATCTCGAGGATGACGCCCTGGTTGGCGCCGGTTACGTTGGGATATCCGGTTTCAGCTGACATCAGGTACGGGTCGGGATTGGCATTGGCTGCAGCCATATCGAGGCCGGGCATACCAACGCGGGCGCGTATTTTGTTGACGGTGAGGTCAAGGTCGCCCTGGGTGAGGGTGCCGAGTTCCGCTTTCGCCTCAGCATACGTGAGCAGTGCTTCCGCATACCTGAATACAGGCATGTCGTTGTCGCAGTTGTCAGTGGAATAAGGCTTGAGATCGTAGGACTGGATGTACTTGATGGTCTGGTAGCCTGTCTGGCAATAAGGGAACTCGGGGCCGTCCTTGCTGGTGCCGGGCTTCTTCCAGCTGTAGCCGGGAGTGCGGATGGTCTGTGCGAGACGGGGATCGCGGTCTGCGACTTCCTCTGCGAACGGCATTACGTTCCAGCCGGGTTTGTCGGTGAAGCGGGTGCCGTCCTTCATCAGGTACATGTCGACGAGCTTCTTTGTCATACCGTAGCGGGCAGAGGTCTGGTTGGTGATGTCGCGTCCGCAGTCGTGCTTGATCTTGAGGTCGCGGTCATAGTTGACGGCCAGGATTATCTCGTCCGTGTTGGCGTTGCTGGAGTTGAAGAGCGTCAGGTAATCAGTCGCGGTATTGCCGGTGGAGAAAAGCTTGTAGGCTCCGGAATCCATGAGCTGCTTTGCGGCGGCCTGGGCCAGGTCGAGATAGTACTTGTAGTCATGGGTAGTTCCATCGGCTGCGGTGTAGGATGTCTCGAACGGGGCAGGGGAGCTGTGATACTTGCGGAACGTTCCCTCGAAGAGGCAGAACTGTGCCTTGAGGAACATTGCGGTATACTTGTTCACGCGGTATGCCGTCTGGGGCGCGGATGCCTTGCCGGGCATGTTCTCGATGGCGAAGTCGATGTCCTCGAGCATGTGCTGCATGATGGTCTCACGGGAATCGCGGGGATTGTACAGGGCTTCGTCGGCGGAACCGAGTTCCACGTCATACCATGGCACGTCGCCGAACTTGCGTATCATCATGGCGTAGAAATATGCACGCCAGAACTTTACGATGGCTGTGTACTCGGTTACGGCTTTCTTGTCTTCGCAGTTGTCGATATGGCCAAGCAGGGTGTTCATCTTGCGGAGGTCACCCCATGCACCGGTACCGGAGCCCCAGCCGCCGCCCGTTGCCGGAACGGTACGGTCGTTGCCGCCGCGGATCAGGTCGGAAGGATTCATCTTCACGAACAGGTCGCTCTCTCTTGCGAAGGGCTCCTTGTCCAGAAGGTTGTTATAGAAGGAGTTGGAGAAGAGCTGAAGGTCTTCTGCCGTCTTGAAATAGGACTCAGGCGTAATCTGGGATTCGGGAACCAGGGTCAACGTGTCTTCCAGGTTGCAGGAAACGAATGCCAGTGATGCAAGGGCCAGTATAATTATACTCTTTTTCATAATGTCGTCCTTTAGAAAGTGATGTCAAGGCCGACCATGAAGGTCTTCTGCCAGGGATAGGAAGTGTTGTTCAGGTCATCCACGGGGTCTCCGGAGCGGTTGAAGCAGCTTTCCGGATCCAGATGGGTGGTGTACTTGGTGATAGGTGACCAGTAAGCGATGTTCTCGCCGGAGACATAAAGCCTTATCTGCTCGAATCCTATCTTCTTCACGACATTCTGCGGAACCGTGTAACCTACGGTGAGGTTCTTGAAGCGCAGGTAGCGGATATTCTGGATGTAGCGGTCGTTCACGCGGCCGAGCTCGCCGCCGCCGTTGGAAGCCACATTGGAACGGGGCCTCGGGAAGTATGCGTCGGGGTTGTCCTCGCTCCAGCAGTTGTCAAGGAAGTTCTTGGCAAGGAAGGTGGGATAGCCGAGGGAATAGGGACCCCAGAAGTCGAAGTTGTAACGGGCGGGATACCAGTAGTGGTCGCCGGTTCCTTCGAAGAACACGCTCACGTCGAAGCCGGCATACGAGAATCCGGTGGTGACGCCGTAGTGCAGGCGGGGCAGGGAGTTGCCGAGATAGATCTTGTCTCCGTGCTCTGCCAGGGTGTTGGCACCGATACCGATGACTCCGTCACCGTCGAGGTCGGCGTACTTCACGTCACCGGCCTTCCAGCCGCCGTTGAGGTTGGCGTTGCAGTAGGACTGGTCAACCCTGCTGGTGTACTCCCTGGCCTCTTCGTCGGATGCGAACAGGCCTTCCACATGGAAGCCCCAGATCTCGCCGAGTTCCATGCCCTCGTAGTAGTTGGAGAGGAGCTTGGTGTCGTTGTTGAACTTGGTGATGTTGGAGCGGTATTCGCTGAGGGTGGGCTTTACGAAATACTCGAAGTTCTGACCGAACAACTTGAACGAGTCTCTCCAGCTCAGGGAAAGTTCATATCCCTTGGTGCGGAGGTCTGCTGCATTCATCTTTGGCGTGCTGGCACCGTAGACGGACGGGAGGTCCATGCCGTCGGTAAGCATGCCGTCGGTGTCGCGGATGTAGAGTTCGCCGGTGAATTCCAGCTTGTTGCCGAACATCGCCAGGTCGAGACCGAGGTTGGTCTGCTTGGAAGTCTCCCAGGTCTTGTCGGAAGCGACGGGCGCATCTACGTTGGTGTAGCGGGCCATCACGTTGTCGCCGAAGTTGAAGGCCGAGAAGGTCTTGAAGTTGATTAGGCGGATATAAGAATAGTTGGCGACGTTCTGGTTGCCCAGGGTACCGTAGGAAGCACGGATCTTGAAGTTGTTGACGACGTGCTTGATGGGGGCGAAGAAAGGCTCCTCGCTAACGCGCCAGCCGATGGATGCGGAAGGGAAGAAGCCCCACTTGTGGCCTGCCGCGAAGCGGGATGAACCGTCGTAACGGGCGGAAGTCTCAAAGAGGTAACGTCCCTTGTAGTCGTAGTTGATACGGCCGAAGAAGCCGGCGGTGCGCCATGCGGTCTGTCCGCCGTTGACCTCAGGGGTACGCTTCTCCGTAGAGATGAGGTCGAGGTCGGAGAGCTCGGTGGTGATAAGGTCGTAACCCTTTGACCAGACATCCTTGTAATGGTAGTCGTCGTAGTTGAAACCGGCCATTACCTTGAAGTTGTGGGCGTCGGCCCAGCTGTGCTCGTAAGTGCCGTAGACGTTCCAGGTCTGGCGGATGTTCTCAGAGTTCTTCTCGGTCATGTAGTTGTCGAACGCACCGCCGTTGTTGTACACAACCACCTCTCCGGGATACTGGGAGTACTCGATGAGGTTGCGCCTGTGGGTGTCATGGTTGATGTAGGTGCGGTAGCTGTAGTTCGCCTTGAGGGTGAGGCCTGCAAGCGGAGTGACGGTGAGTTCCGTCGTATTTGCGAGGTCGGTGCGCTTCTCTATGTTGAGGTTGTTGCTGGCGTAGGCCCAGTGACGTCCGTTACATACGCGGTAGCCGAGTGCATCGACGAAGTAAAGCCAGGTGCCGTCGGGGTTCTTGAGCGGGAAGCACGCAGGTGCGTGACGGTCGCCGTATGCGAAGGAGTCCTGGATGTCGGCAAGGCCGGGGAAGTCGTACTGGCCCACGAAGAAGTTCGTGTTGTTGCTGATGCGGGCCCACTTGTTGATGCGGGCGTCGATCTTTGCGCGCAGGTTGTACTTCTCATAAACGTCGGGGCGGGCCTTCACCATACCTTCCTGGCGGTCGTACTGTCCGGAGAGATAGTACTTCACGGCCTTGGTGCCGCCGCTTACGCTTAGGCTGTGGGTGGTGGTGGGGTGGACGTCGTTGTAGAGTTCATGCCACCAGTCTGTGTTTGCGTAGTACTTGTACTTGCCGTCCTTGATGACGACCCAGGGGCGCTCGGGGTTCTCGGTCTTGTCGTTCACGCGCTTGAGGAGCTCTCTCATGTCCTCGGCGGTGTAGTTCACGTAGTTGGAACCCTTGGACTCGTACCAGAATTTGTTGATGGTGTAGACGGACCAGTAACCGGTGGTTTCCCATTCGGTGGATGTGGTCGGCATTTCAACGCCGTAACGGCCGCTGTAGCGGACGGTGGCCTTGTTCTTGTCGACGTTGCCGTTCTTGGTAGTCACGAGAATGACACCATATGCGGCGCGGGCACCGTAAACGGCAGCGGAAGATGCATCCTTGATGACGGAGATAGATTCCACGTCCTGAGGGTTGATGCGGTTGATGTTACCCTCGATGCCGTCGATGAGCACCAGCGGGTCGCCGCCGTTGATGGAGGTATAGCCTCGGATGTTGAGGCTTCCGGTGGAACCCGGGTTACCGCTGGACGTGCTGATGTTGAGTCCGGGTACGGAACCCTGGAGCATGGTGGTGAGGTTGTGGGCGCTGCGGTTTTCGAGCGCCTTGCTCTCCACTGCCGTGATGGCACCGGTAAGGTTTACCTTCTTCTGCGTACCGTAACCCACGACGATAGTTTCTTCGAGGGTCATGTTGTCTTCTGCAAGGGTAACGTTGACCGTTCCCTGAGCGGCTCCGACACGTACGCTCTGCGATACGTAGCCGAGGCTGGAGAAGACCAGAGTAACGTCACGTGACGGAATCTGGAGGGAGAATGATCCGTCCTCGTTCGTCATCGTGCCGTTGGTCGTTCCTTCCAGGACCACTCCGACGCCAGGGCAGGGGAGCCCGTCAGCGTCAGTGACCTTTCCGGAAACCGTTCGGTTCTGTGCCTGCAAGCCCAAGCTTGTAAGCAGCAGGAGTGCCGAAGCGGCGAGAATCTTCATAAATCTCATAACGATTTTGGGTTAGATTGTTTGGTTAAAAAAATTAGTGGATTGATATTAATAACTGTTTTTGTAATCGGACAGGGTGAAGACCTTGGGTCGGTTCATGGTTTCTGTAAAGGTGTTGCCGCTGCGGTCGGTGACGGTGACCGTGACGGTCGAATTGGCCGATGAGGCCTGGGCCTTGAAGAAGTGGGGCCACTTGACGGTTGTGAAGTTGGGGGAGTCAGTGGCCTTGTACCTGGGAGCCGTGAGCGCCATGATATGGGCGGGGTCGTATGCGTAGTCCTTCGTTACGTTCAGTTCCGTGCCGTTCTCGCTTATCTTTACGGTCCAGTTGTCGTCGTAATCCCAAACGTTCACGAGTATCGTGTTGGCGGGATAAGCCGACATCGCGTTCACGAAGTCGTTGAACTTGCTCTTGTTGCCTCCCGCTTCAGGAGTAACGACCTTCTTGACCTCGTTCATGTCGTAAGCGCGGAACTGGTATTTCTCGTCGTGCCCCGCGGAGCGGTACGACCACTTGAAGCTCTTTCCGTTGAACTCCCACACGGCAAAGCCTCCAGGGGTGCCGTCCTGCGAAAGGTGAAGGCCGGGAGTCGTTTTGCCTGACCACCACCATGACGCGCAGATCGCGGCCTCGTTGTGCTCGGAGAACTTGGCGTTGTGGGTGCGGTGGAAGAGGTTATGGGTGTGCCCGCTGAGGAAATGGACGTCGTAACCGGCCAGCGCGGAAATGAACTCGGACATGTTGGCCTCGCCGGCCGAATTGGCTCCGCTCATGTAACCGTTGTTGAAGGAAGTGGCGCCGTTGGGCTTGCTGAGGGGGGCGTGCGATGTGATGAACACGGGGGTTCCCTGGTCCACGAACGACAGGTCCTTGCGCAGCCATGCCATCTGCTCGGCGGTGTAGTCGAGGACGTATGCGCTGCGGAGGGCGTCGCCGGTGCCTACGTCGTTGTAGTCGATGTTGTCAAGCACTATGAAGTGCGCCTTGCCGAGATTGAACGAATAGAAGGTGGGCGCTATGTCGCGGGTGTACCGGAACGCCTTGTTGTAGTCTCCCACGGAATTCATGTCGTTGTCGTGGTTGCCCATGGTGTGGAAGAAGGTGACGTTCTGGAAATTGGTGTTTGCCGTTTCCAGGTACTGGGGGAAGGTGTAGCTGTTGCTGTACCAGTAAAGGTCCCAGGTCATGTCGCCGAGAGTCATGCAGTAGGCCTTGCCGGCAGCCTTTGAAATCGCCGAGTTGAGAGTCTTGGCCACGTCGGCGAACTGGGCGATGTCGTTGTTGCGCTTGGCCAGGTGCATGTCGCCGCATACGAACATGGTGAACTTGTCGTTGTCGGTCTTGATGAGCTCGAAGTCCTTGCGCTCGGGAACGTTCGAGGGGTACGACAGTGCAGCATGGAACTCGGGAAGGATGCCCTGGCGGGGGACGTCGTACCCCGAAGGGATGATCACGAAGACATACTGCCACTCTTTTTGCGACTGCAGCTGATATATGCCGTTCGCGTCGGTCTTGACGATGTCCTTTCCGTCGGATACCAGCACTCCTGGAACGCCCGCACCGTCGCAGGTCACGATTCCGTAGATTGTGGTTCCGCTTGCGGGTTCTACAACAAGGGCCTTGAGTATGGTAAGGTCTGTTGTGCCTATATAGTAGTTGGCAGAGTCCCTGCGCACGTAAATCTTGTAGTTGCCGCTGACAATCCCGTCGGCCAGGGCGAACTCAAGATGGGAGCCGTCCTTGAAAGACACTATGGGACAGACGTAGTCCTGGTTGGCGACGGAGCGCAGGATTATCTGGTCGTCGTTTTTAATGTTGGTTTTGCCCACAAGTGTCAGGGTAATGCTGGATCCTTCTTCGATTTCCGTGGCCGAAGGAACGGATATGTATGTCGTGACGATATCGTCCGATTTGTTGTCCTCGGGCTTGTTGGGATCGCAGGAAAAGGACAGGAAGCATAAAACAGCTGCCAGTGAGAGTGTTACAAAGTGGTTAGTCCTCATTGTGGTTTTCTTTCCAAAACAAACATGTAAATATAATATAATTTGTAGTATTATTGAACCACTTTTTAAATTATTTAACATTTTGTCCGGTCCGTGTTGCGGATTTCGTGGAAAAATGGTATTTTTGTAGATTAAAACACTATATATATGATTTTGTACTATATCCTAGCAGCCGTTGCCGGCGCCATAATAGCCCTGGCAATTTATATAGCGGTAAGCCGCATAGCCCAGAAGGGCCGCGCCGCCGCAATCATAGAAAAAGCGGAACTCGAAGGGGAGAACATCAAACAGCAGAAAATCCTCCAGGCCAAAGAGAAATTCCTTCAGCTCAAAAGCGAGCACGACCAAAAGTGCAACCAGCGCAACAATGAACTCCGCGAACGCGAGAACAATATCAAGAACCGCGAAAACCAACTTAACCAGCAGGCCCAGGAACTGGGTAAGAAACAGCATGATCTCGATTCCCAGCGCGGCCAGGTGAACGCCCAGAAGGCAGTCCTCGATGCCAAGATGGAAGAGGCCGAGGTGCTCCGTGCCCAGGCCAACCGCCAGCTCGAAACCATCGCCGGAATGAGCGCACAGGATGCCAAGAACATGCTGGTCGAGAACATGAAGGCGGAGGCCCGCACCGAGGCCCAGGCATACATCAACGAGACCATGGATGAGGCCCGCCTGAATGCCGCAAAGGAAGCCAAGCGCATCGTTATCAACACCATACAGCGCACTGCAACCGAGACTGCCATAGAGAACGCGGTTACCACGTTCCCTATCGACAACGACGAGGTAAAGGGCCGCATCATCGGACGCGAAGGACGCAACATCCGCGCTCTCGAGGCCGCTACCGGCGTAGAGATCGTTGTCGACGATACTCCCGATGCCATCCTCATCAGCGCCTTCGATCCCGTACGCCGCGAGGTGGCCCGTCTGTCCCTGCACCAGCTGGTGATCGACGGCCGCATCCATCCCGCCCGCATCGAGGAGGTGGTCGCAAAGGTCAGCAAGCAGCTTGAGGAGGAAATCCTGGAGACCGGAAAGCGCACTTGCATCGACCTCGGTATCCATGGCCTGAATCTCGAGCTTGTCCGGATGATAGGCCGCATGAAATACCGCAGCTCCTACGGGCAGAACCTGCTTCAGCACTCCCGCGAAGTTGCGAACATCTGCGCCATCATGGCTTCCGAACTTGGCCTCAATCCCAAGATTGCCAAGCGCGCCGGTCTGCTTCACGATATCGGCAAGGTCTCTGAAGAGGAGCCTGAACTGCCTCACGCCATTCTCGGCGCCAAGCTTGCCGAGCAGTACAAGGAGCGCCCCGAAATCTGCAACTGTATCGGCGCCCACCATGAGGAGATGGAGATGACCTCCATCTACGCCCCTCTGGTGCTGGTCGGCGACGCCATCTCCGGCGCCCGTCCCGGTGCCCGCCGTGAGGTTATCGAGTCTTACATCAAGCGCCTCAAGGGCATGGAAGACCTCGCCGCCTCATATCCCGGCGTCACCAAGTCCTATGCCATCCAGGCAGGCCGCGAGCTTCGCGTAATCGTCGGCGCCGACGAAGTGAGCGACGATCAGGCCGCCCGCCTCTCCACCGACATCGCCCAGCGTATCCAGGACGAGATGACCTATCCCGGCCAGGTGAAGATCACCGTGATCCGCGAAACCCGCAGCGTCGCGATAGCGAAATAAGCCGGAATCCTTTTGAGTATTACGAATCGGGAACAAAACGGCAGTTTTGTTCCCGATTCTCTTACTTTATCATAATTCTGGAACAAATAAGTCAACTCCGTCACTGATTCCCGGTGATGCTAAGCTGGAGATGTTATTAACTCACTTTTTAGGCAATAAGATGAATTATTCCTATATTTGGAGAACTATAATATGCTCATGAGCCTTTTATATGTATTAATCTCCGGTATCGCCCTTCCTGTGGGCGGTATCCAGATGCAGTATCTGTGGCGCAACCAGCTGGGAGATGTCTATTCCCTGGGACTTGGCAGCGCCGCATGCCTCGGCGCTGCGGCTGCGACCATGTCGGGATGGTGCTCGCTTACCGTGGGCAGTTTCGTGTGTACGCTTATATGCACAATCATCTGCTTCTTTGTTACCCTGCGCGTCAATACCCAGAGCCTGATTACCTTCGGCATTCTGTTCGGCACTTTCATCGGCTCGCTGGGAACGATAGTGGTTACGAATGCGCCCAACGGCGACCTTCTGAAGCAGTATTATCTGTGGGGCGCCGCGAATTTCAGGCTCGAAGGCGTAACGACAGGCGATATCATCTTTTCGTTGTGCCTCTTTGCCGCCGGAATGGCGGCGGCCCTCGCCGACAGCGGGCGCCTGACCAGTCATTTCCGGGGCGACATCGAACTGAGCAAACCTCACAAGGCTTTCAGCCTGCTGGCCATCATGTTCCTTGTTACCAGCGCCGTAAGCATCTGCGGCCCCATCGGGTTCATCTCACTTGGTGTGCCCAATCTCAGCCGTATTCTCTGCAGTAAACAGGACATTCGCGTGCATTATTTGATTTCATCCGCGATGGGTGTCGTTTTGCTGCTCATCACCTATCTGGTGGTTCAATACGTCAATTTCGGAATCTATCTGCCAATCAGCGCCACGATGGCCATCATCGCCCTGCCTCTGATGGCAATATTGTTTATCAAACGATGAACTGGAAAACGATCAAAGACCGTTATGCTGCCGATGGTGATGCCAGGCAGTTGATGACCGTAGATTGTATTGGCGGGTCTGACGCCAAAGTGCGATACTATGTCAAGGAAGATGGGCGATGGCGGATGATTGGCAGGGGGCCGGCGTTCATTGGAAAGAACGGTCTTGGAAAGGAGCGCGAGGGCGATGCAAAGACGCCCGAGGGCGAATTGCGGCCGCTCCGGGCATTCGGAATCAAGCCTGATCCCGGCAGCAAGCTGCCTTATCTGAAAGTCGTTCACGGTACTCTGGCGTGCGACGAAGAGGGACCGTATTACAATAAGATCGTAAACGGCATCGCCGTTGGCGGCGAAAAGATGTGGGAGCTGTCTCCGGAGTATAATTATGGCATTGAAACCGATTATAACGAAGCAGGAATCTGGCCGCTGGGCTCCGCCATCTTCATTCACTGCAAAGGAGCAAAAGTCTGGACTGGCGGCTGCGTGGCCCTGGACGAACGCCTTATGAAACTGATAATTAAGACAGCCGATAGCGGTCTTATTATCAGCATCCATTAATTGTAAGGGTGGGAGAACATCTCTGGAACAAATAGGCTTTATTTGTTCCGCTGAGTGCAATTAAACAACTATCAGGGAACAAATAAGCGTGTTTTGTTCCCGGATAGTCAGCATTATCCCAAATACACCTTCTGCTCCAGGAGCGCGGGACGCAGGTCGGAGTAGTCGAGCGACTTGGGGTCGGTGCCGTTGTTAAGGCACAGCGCGGCTGCGATACCGGCGGCCTGGCCTATTGCCATTGCCGGAGGCATCACGCGGATGGCGCCGGCGGCGGGGGAGTCCGCGGAAACGCAGCGGCCGGCCAGCAGCAGCCCCTCGACGTCTTTCGGCAGCAGGCAGCGGTAAGGCACGCCGTACATATTCTTCTTTATGGGCATGTAGAGGCCTCCGGCTGGCCCTCCCATCGCTCCGTGAACGTCAATGGAATTTGCGGAGAGCAGGATGTTGTCGTCGGGAATCACGCCGTCAATCAGGTCCTGGACCGGCAGCACGAAATCGCCCTGCACATGACGGGACTCGCGGATTCCCATGATGGAGCCGGTTCCCATCAGCGTCGCCACTTCGCAGCCGGGCACGTATTTGTGGAAGAAGTTCATGAGCTCCTCCACCTGCCTGCGGCCTTCCACTTCGGCGGCGGTGAGATTCTCGCAGTCGGTGGCGTCAACCCCGTGGATGCGGGTGCAGTTTACCACCCACTGGTCCTTCTCAACCGAGCGCCAGATGTTCACCGACTTGCGGGCGAGATCCCATTCGCCGGCGGCCTCCGCCTCGGCCACGCGCCAGTGCAGGCAGCGGTAGCTGACTCCGTTCACGCGTCGGAACTCCGGCAGATGCGGCACCACGTCGGCGATCAGGCGGTAAGTGTCTACGTTGTTGATGCGGAAGAACAGCGATGCCGGCTGCACGCGGCCGCTTTCGGGATCTCCGAAAACGCAGGGAGCGCCTGCGCGGTATGCCACGGTGCCGTCTCCGGTTGCGTCTATCACCATCCGGGCGCGTGCCGCTTCAAGGCCAGAAGGAGTGAGTAGCACCGCCCCCTGGATCTTCCGGCCTTTCATGATAGGGGAGACGAAGTTCGCATTGAACAGAACCTTCACGCCGGCTTCGGCGCAGATGCGGTCGTAGACTTTTTTGAGTATCTCGGGGTCGAAGGGGGTACAGTGGTCGTGGCCCTCGCTGATCCAGGCGGTGAATTCCGTGCCCTGGCGTATCTTTGAAGGATGGATTGCTCCTCCCTCGGCTATCAGGCGGTCGACTATTTCCTCAAAGAGGCCGCGGATGATCATATTCTCACCGGCGGCGTCGTAGCAGGTCATGAACGGCCCTACGAGGCCCTTGGTACCCATGCCTCCAAGGCAGTTGCCGTTGTCGACGAGCAGGACCTTCACGCCCTTGCGGGCGGCGGCGACGGCTGCGCATACGCCAGAGGGGCCTCCGCCTACTACAAGCAGGTCTGACTGATATGATTCTTTAACCGTTCCGAGGGCGCCGGCAGCTGTCTTGTCCGAGCAGGAACCGAGTACGGGCAGCGCTGCACCTGCTGCGGCCGCTGCGCCAACCTTACCCAAAAAATCTCTTCTGTTCATATAAATGAAGTTAGTTTTGCTAAGATACGCAAATTATCCGGTTATTTCACGCTTGCCTTGGGAATATCGCTCCAGAGCGTGGTATAATGTGGCGACTGATGCTCCCGCGACATCTTGATGCGGCCGTCGCCCTGTACCCCGAAAAGTATGGCTCCGCGTCCGTATGTGCGGTTTATGGCATCGATGCTTTCCGACAGGCGGGCATCCCGGCTGTCGGATTCCGGGTCGGCGAAAATCGACCCCACATGGTCGCATGCCTGAATCAGTTTGGTAATGACCACGCCGGCCTTTTTGTATCCGTATCCGGCACCCCAGAGTTCCCGGGCGGCTTTGACTGCGGCGCTTACAATGGCCCTGTGGTCATCGGTGGCGTCGGGAAAGACCACCAGGCGGGAGCCGAAGGTCTGTGGCGAATTCTCCTTGAACCTGTTTGTGAAAGCGAAGACAGCCATCTCCAGCGCCATCGACTGCTGGTAGCGCAATTTCTGAACGGCGGATTCGGCGAAGTTCGCCACCTGCTCGCTCAGCAGCTCCGGATCCGTGATTTCCTTTGCGAAACTCCTTGACACGCATATGCTCTGCTTGGGCTCTATCATGTCTTCGAACTCTATGCAGGGCGTACCGCGCAGTTCCGTCCAGGTGCGCCAGCCAGGCAGGGCGAACTGCTTCCGCACGGCGTTTTCGGGCAGCATGGCATAATCCCATGCGGTACGTATGTTCATGGCTTCCAGCTTTTTGACGCTTTTCCGGCCTATGCCCCACACGTCTGCCACAGGGAACTTGCGGAGCACCTTTTCTATGTCCTGCGGCCTGTGCATATAGCATCCGCCCCGCAATTTGGGATACTGCTTGCAGAGCTTGGAAGCGATTTTGGCCAGGGTTTTCGACGGTGCGATCCCCACCGACACCGGAATTCCAGTACAGCGGCGGCAGGTGGCGGAGATGCTCTTGGCGAACGCGTCGGGATCGTTGATGTGCATCCCCCGAAGGTCCAGGAATGCCTCGTCAATCGAATACTGTTCCACCGACGGAGCGAATCCGTGCAGCACTTCCTGCACCCGGTGAGACATGTCGCCGTACAGGGCGAAGTTGGAACTGAATACCGCCACGCCGTATCTTTCAACTATGTGCCGTATCTTGAAATACGGATCGCCCATCTTGATGCCGAGAGCCTTGGCCTCGTTGGAGCGCGCCACCGCGCAGCCGTCGTTGTTCGACAGCACGATGACGGGCTTCCCGTTCAGGTCCGGACGGAAAACCCTTTCGCAAGAGGCGAAAAAATTGTTGCAGTCGGCGAGGGCGAACATGGCTCAGGCCTTCTTGACCACCCATGTGACGACGCCCCAGATCAGGAAATCGTCATCGGGGCCCACCGGGATTGGTCTGTATTTGCCGTTGTTTTCGTTGCAGGGCAGCAGGGTGGCACCGCCGGGAGTTATCTGCACGCGCTTAACGGTGTATTCGCCGTCGATGAAGCACACGGCCTTGCAGCCGTCGTATGGATCCACGGCGCGGTCCACTATTATTATGTCGCCTTCGTCCATGCCGGCGTCCACCATCGACACCCCGTCGATGCGGAAGAAAAAGGTGGAGGCTCCATGCTTCACCAGGAGTTTGGTGAGGTCGAGTTTCTCGCGTATGTCTTCCGAAGGAGAGGGGAAGCCTGCTTTGACTCCGCCCAGCATCAACGCCTCCAGCGGGTCGTTCTCTTCTATCTTATGAGGTTCCATTAAGCTTGCTCTTTCTGCCGCTAAATTACGAATTTTAATTATATTTGCCATATGAAGAAACTGTTGATCATAGCTGCCGCGCTGGCTCTCTGCTCCTGCGTGCAGCGTCCCGACGGCCTCCGGCACGTCAGCCCCTGGAAAGCCGGAATGAATCCCGACAAACTGGTCCGCGTGGATTCCGTAATCCTGAAGTCGATTGCCGAAAGCAACATCCCCGGCGCGGTGCTGGCGGTGGTGCGCGGCGACAAGATAGTTTACCTGAAGGCCTATGGCAACAAACAGGTTGTCCCCGATACCGTTGCAATGACGGTGAACACCGTGTTCGACATGGCTTCGGTATCGAAGTGCGTGGGCACGACGCTCTCGTTCATGACCCTGGTCGAGCGTGGCCAGGTGTTGCTTGACGACGACGTCAAGCGGTATATTCCAGAGTTCGCGCCCTGGACGGATCCGGCCACCGGCGAGAAGGTCGACATCACCGTGCGAGACCTGATGACCCACAGTTCCGGACTCCCTCCGTACCTGAACGTGAAGGCGGTTGCGGAGCGTTTCGGCGAGCCCTGCCCGGATTCCACCATGCACTACATAGCCGCCGAACTGCCGCGGCGCTTCCGCCCCGGAACCGATATAACCTACAGTTGCCTGAACTTCGTCACTCTGCAGAACATACTCCAGCGGGTCACCGGCGAGCGCCTCTGCGACTACGCACAGCGCGAGGTGTTCGATGTGCTCGGACTCAAACACACCTGCTATCTGCCCACGGAGCGCCCCGACGTGCTGCCTCTCGTGGCTCCCACCGAGGTGCAGGAGAACGGACTGCCGCTGCTCGGCGAGGTCCACGACCCTCTTGCCCGCAGGCTTAACGGCGGCAATTCCGGCAACGCCGGAGTTTTCTCCAACGCCGAAGACCTTGCCGTAATTTCGGCCGCCCTGATGAACGGGGGAGAGATCAACGGCCGCCGTGTGCTCGCGCCGCTTACGGTTCGCACCATGGCAACTGTTCCGGCAGACAACGCAGCCCATATCGGACGTGCCCTGGGATGGGACGTGCGCAGTTCCTCGTCGGGAATCAAGGGCGACATGCTGAGTCGTGACGCGGCGCTCTGCCACACCGGCTACACTGGTACCTCGGTTGTCATCGACCTGGATTCGAAAACGGCAGTCATATTGCTGACCAACCGCTGCCATCCTACGGACAGCGGCGCGCTCTACAGAGTGCGCGCCGCCGTTGCCAATATAGTCGCAGGCTCTATTGAAGACTGATTATTCCTGCGCCACGTGTATGTCGCACTGCGGGAACGGAATGGTAATCCCGGCCTTGTTCAGTGCGTCGTAGATGACCTCCTTGGCCCTGTCCACGTAGCCGATTCTCTCCGCTACAAGGATATACTGTTTGACCGCGATGTTCACTGAACTGTCGCCGAAGCCGTCGAATACCACATAGACGCCTCTCTTCGGGTCGACGACCTCGCGGCCGTAGTTGTCCTTGGTGCGCATTTCCTGCATGGCGTCCACGAGCACCTGCCGTACGTGTTCAACGTCGGTTCCGTAGCTCACGCCCACGACGATCTTCACGAATTCGTAGGCGTTGTTGCGGGTAAGGTTGCTGAAATTATTGCTGAACAGGGTGGCGTTCAGGAATGATATCACAGCTCCGTCGATGGTTTCGATCTGGGTGCTCTGGTAACTGATGCTGGTCACCTTTCCGCGCACTCCGTCGCACTCGATCCAGTCTCCGACCTTGACGCGTCCGGACATCAGCTGGATACCGTAAATGAAGTTGTTCAGCACGTCCTTTAATGCGATACCGATACCGGCGGAGAGACCTCCGGCGATGATCGTGAGCGACGATGTAGGTATTCGGAGCATCACTATCACTGTAATGATGTAGACGAACCACACGAGGGTGCCGATGATACTCTTGCCGAGCGAGAAGTTGATCTCGTCCTTGCGAACCGTCTTGCGCCCGTGCTGTTTAAGGTAGGCTGCATAACGGACGTTCTGGAATACCGAGTATACCGCGTAGTTGATGTAGCGGAAGACGAAGAACAGCGCGACGGCGACCACTATGCTGCGGAAAGACAGCCTAAGGATGGGAGAGCCGTCAGCGCTTGCCAGATTGACGAAAGGAGTCTTGAATATGGTGTCAAAGAGGTCCGTGAAGTCGAATACTCCAAGCGACTGCCTTATGCAGAAAGGCAGGGACATCAGAGCCAGAACCGGGATGAGCACATCCTTGACAAGGTCGTAGAACCAGGTGGCGCCGAACAGGAGATTGTCGCGCTCGGCAACGCTCACGAACGTAAGTGTCTTCTTGTACTCTTCGATGTGTCGGGTAAGGAACTTTTCCTTGAACAGGTCGAGGAGGTGGGCGATGGTAATGAGGGTAAGGATCACTGCCATCTCGAAGAACCACCAGATCATGATGAGCAGGCCGAAGTAGATGTATCCGATAAAGGATACTATCAGGGCGGCAAGGATCACTGTCAGCGACATCCATCCCATCAGACGGTCAATGCCTGAAATACCCGCTTTTGCGCGCAGGCATGCAACCAGCTGCCATATAAGGAACAGCAAAAGGATAGGAGGGAAGATGACGTTCATCATCGCGTTCGGCATGAACACGATGCGCAGGCTGATGACCACGACCGCCATTATCATCATGGGCAGGTAAATCCTCATACTACCTTTGAGCTTGTCCGGCTTGAGGCGGATAAGCAGGGAAGCCACGACGGCGCCAAGCAGCCAGAGGTATGTACCTATGAGGCTGTCCGCGGAATCCATGAACGACGACGAGTCGGTGTTGGACCTGAGCGTAAGAAGACCGTTGATTACGATGGCTATGAGCAGTATGATGCTGAAATGCTGTTCTTTGGGAATAGCTTTCCGAAGTGGCTTGATGAACCGGACGAGCAGCTTGAATACTACTGCCACAATCAGCGTCAGGATGCACAATACCAGGAACTGGAGCACAACGAATACCAGCAACGCCGGGCCGGTCCACAGCGACAGGTGCTCGTCTGAATCGTCTTCCCGGTTATCGTCGCCGAAACGGTATTTCTCCCGTATGTCCAATGCGGCGCGCTTCCAGTAGCGGCCGAATCCCTTGAGTATCTTGTAATAAGGCGTTTGCCCGACTACGAAGATACGGTTCTGGAGGGCCTGGTACCGGTCGCGGGCGTAATCGTACGATTCCTTCAGGCGAAGGAAAGTGCGCTGATAGTGCGTACTGTCCCGGATGATGCGTTCCTTGTTGGCGGCACTCATCTTGAGCAATTCGGCAGCATAGAAGATGCAGGAGTCACGGTCGATCGATTCCTCGCCTTCAAGCAGGAACGGGCGGTCGGCGCCGAGGGAATCCAGCATCCTTCCGGTAATCTGACGGCGGGGGAGGGAGCCAGTACGTATCCGTGCATTAAGGACCGCAAGGCTGTCGTTGTGGTATGCCAGGCTGTCCGGAACAATGTCTACCGACTCGATCTCGGGGGGAATCCTGCGGAGCGACTCCACCAGTCGGGCATAACGGTCTATATCCCAGTCGAGGCGGTTTAAGATCTGGTCGTAGGGGAGCCTGTTGGACTTGTAGTCGTTGTACTCCTTCGTGACCGACTCGAGTGCATATGTGAGGTCGAATGTGTAGTCCTGTTTCTGGGAGTACAGCATCAGCGACAACTCGTTGCACTTCTTCATGGTCGAGATCATCTCGCGCCTCTGGCTCCTGTACTGCTCGGAGAAGTTCTTTTCCGAGGCAAGGCGCTTCTGGTAGTCGCGGCTTAGCTCTACCCGGAGAGCATGGATGGTGTGGCCCAGGTCGCGTTCGCCGAACACTGCGAGCGCAGGGGCGGCGACGAAGAGGGCGGCAAGG
The DNA here is from genome assembly GCA_016288775.1 of Bacteroidales bacterium. Lineage (GTDB taxonomy): Bacteria > Bacteroidota > Bacteroidia > Bacteroidales > UBA932 > Cryptobacteroides. Next base: position 46,562 of record JAEELG010000128.1, read on the forward strand.
ATTATCAATCCCCGCTTTCTGTTGATATTCATAAGATTCTGGCTACTTCTTCGGTAAGTGTGGCGGATCCCGCCTTGTCTTCATATATTATGGCTGCCTGGCCGTTGCTTACAATCACAGGACGGATGGACAGCGTAATGGTGCCGGCGGGGGAGCTGTACGTGGAGAGCCACTTGCACAGGCCCATGTTCAGGTGACTGAGCTCACAGTTGTCGCCCTCCCTGAAAGGAGCCTCGAAGCGCTCCAGGCGCTTGGGCTTGCCGAATTTTGCCGTCAGGGCGTTCTGCAGAACGGTGTAGTCACCCTTGCAGGTGCGCCAGTCGCCGCGTACAGGGAAGGAGGCATCCACCCTGTAGACGGTCTGTGTTTCCGGAGTGAATCTCACCAGCAGGGTGCAGTCCTTGCCGGCGATGGGGCCCTTCAGAAGAACGCCGTCCGGATTCTCTCCGTGAACGACGAAGCCTTCTACCGTCAGCTTCTCGACGAACTCGTCGACGGGCCCGCCCAGCGGAATGTTCATGAAAGCAATATGGTCCTGCGATTTGCAGGGAGTCGCAAGCAGCAATGCGACAGCCATGGTTATCAGTGTCCGTATCATAATATACAAATATAAGAATTATTTGATGACGGGCAACCCGATCCAGGAGTCATTCCAGACGGCGATGCGGCAGGTCTTGTATTCTGTGGAAGGGACGGTGTACGGATTTTCCTGATAAAACTGAGGAGACATTGCCATGACCGGGTACCATGACGACTGGATCTGAACCACTATCCGGTGGCCTTCCTGGAATACATGGGCGATTTCGTTCAGCAGGAAGTCGATGGAGATCCGCTCCCCGGGGGGCACTGGCTCGGGAGAGCTGAAACTCCGGCGATACCGGGCACGGAATGCGTCGCCCCGGACAAGCATCTGGTAACCGTCGGGCCGCTCGTCGATGACCTTGACGATGAAGTCCGCATCGGTGGTACTTGTGGATACGTCAAGATGGACGCGGACCGGGCCTTCGGCGGTCAGGTCTTCCCGCAGCGGTTCGCCCCTGAAGGTCAGCACGTCCGATCGCTTTTCCGCAAAGCGCTGGTCCGCCGCCATATAATTCTTGCTCCTTCCGTTGGTCAGTTTTTCCATGTAGGGAACCGGGTTCTCCGGATCCGAAACATACGAGCGCGAGCGCCGGCATCGCGGCTGTTTGCCTGCATCCGTCAACCGTTTGCGGTCCAGATACAACACTTTGAATTCCTGATCTTTCAGCGGCCAGTCTGAATAGGTATGCCAATCGGGCCCTGTATCATGGCGAATGTTGCCGTCCAATGTGCGGGAAGGCAGGATGCTGACCCTGGCGGGAGGCGTTCCCTTTCCTTCCAGGTACCAGGCGAAAAACGGATACTCGATTTCTTCCATGAAACGGTCCGTCGACCCTTCGCCGAAGTACGAGTCGCCAAGGCCGGTGTATTTTGAATCGCGCCATCCGCCGTGCGACCAGGGTCCGTACACGAAATACGCCTCCGTCCCGGGCGACTGTCGGCGTATGGCCTCATAGGTCTCTATTGCCCCGTAGCAGTCGTCGGTGTCGTAGTTGCCGCCGACCACCAGGACCGCGGGCTTGATATCGTACAGCTGGCCAGCCACATTCCGCTCCTGCCACCAGCTGTCATAATCCGGATGCTGCAGCATCTCTTCCCAGAAGGGAATCCTCTCACCGAGATTCGCCGTCAGGGCGGGAAAATCCGGGAACTGCCTGTAATAGCTGTAGATGTCGCGGTCGATGTTCACGAGAGACTCCGACCCCGATTCCGATGGCTGCTGCCGGACACGGAAGAAGGACGCTGCAAAGGTGTACATGTCCAGCATCCAGACGCCGTTGTGATGGACGTCGTCTCCCTTCCACCAGTCAGTGACGGGCGCCTGGGGCGAAACTGCCTTTATCGCCGGATGCCCGCAGAGCCCCGCGAGGGTCGCGTAAAAACCGGGATACGATACGCCCTTCACGCCGACGGCGCCGTTCGTCCGGGTATTCTGAAGCAGCCACTCGGTCGTGTCGTAGGCATCCGTGGCCTCGTCAGTCTGCGACCATGGCGCGTCCGCCGGTTTGAGCGGACGGATGTTTTCATATTCGCCCTCACTCAGGTACGTACCGCGGACGCTTTGATAGACAATTATATACTTGTTGGCCGCAAACATCCGCATCCATGAGCGGAGGTTGCTTGTATATTTCTCGCCATAGGGCCCCACGCCGTAGGGGGTGCGCAGCATGATGACTGGATGCGGCAGGGTGTCGGCAGGCTCATAAACTGCCGTATGCAAACGCACCCCGTCCCGCATGGCGATATACACCTCGCGCTTGCAGTAGTTCTCTTTCACCCACTCCTCGGTCAAATGGGGAACGGCCCCGGAAGCCGCTCCTCCCGCAAAAGACAATGCAAGGGCTAGCGCAACATGAATAATTGTAAGTCTTTTCATCGCTATGGACTGAGCAAATTTACTCAATAAATATACAATAACAAAACATAACCCTCAGCGGTCAAATAGTTGTGTTTGCGAATGATTATTTGTGAATCTTGTGAAACGTGGCTACATTTGCGAAACCAAGAAATAGGCAGTAGCATGAACGAATTCCGGAGAGCCATCAGATTCTTTCTGTTGTCCAGTACCGCAGCACTGGTGGAGATGGGCAGTTTTGCCCTGCTGAACGAAGTTACCAACTGGCGTTACTGGCCCTGCTATCTCATCGCCCTCACGCTATCCGTCATCTGGAATTTCGGCATAAACCGCAAATTCACCTTCCGCTCCACCGCCAACATCCCTCGGGCCCTTGGGCTGGTGTTCCTGTATTACCTTGTTTTCACGCCCCTGTCCACCTGGGGCGGCGACTATCTGGCCGAAGACCTGCACTGGAACGAGTACCTCGTCACCGTCCTCAACATCCTGCTGAACGGCATCACGGAGTTCCTCTTCCAGCGTTTTGTCGTCTACGGCAAGAATGTGGATACGGCGGTGAAAAAGGGTGGCTTAGGGACGTCTTAGAGAACCTTCCTTGCGATTAGTTATTGCCACGAAGTACACGATGTGGCTTACTTCTTTGGCACCCTTACCCGGTTGGGAATGTTCTCAGGCAATACCATTGAGAGTTCCATGAAGCCGGCATACTCGCCACCATCGAACCACGGGGTCTGGAATATGAGTTTCTTGAGGCCTTCCTTCTCTACGGTATAGACGTTGGTACGGGGATTCTCAAGCATATCGGCAAGCATACTCCTTGCCGGCTCAGGGTGGCAGTCAAGGACATTCTTTCCGATAATCTCATCTTGGCCGGGCTTCAAGAAGGTCTTTCTTGACTTGCCATTCATGTCCATGATGGTGCCGTCTTTGGCGCATATGGTGACGGCCACGTCGGCGCCTTCAAAGTAATCGCGTTTCATATTTTGATTAATTATGTATGCACGGGATTCCCCTACTTTGCCGCTCGGGATTTGATCTTCTTCCCGGTTTCGTCGTACATGTACATTAATACCGTTCTGCGTCGTCCAAATCCGTGTACAGTTGTTTATTAATTCTTCCAATTCTGCCTTTGTCGGAATATGCCATCTGCCTCCCCAGTTTGCACTTGCAGCGTCATCCTCGGGATCCAGCTCCGTATTGCTGTCAGGCGATCCTGAATAGCCCCAATAATCTGTCTTATCGGATGGACAATACTTAGTGAGTGAACGATAACTACTGTCGTTGCACAATTTGTAAGATGTCCAGTAGTAATTGTATTTTGGCTCAGTCTCGCCCCGTGCGAAGTAATAGCCATACTGCTCGGGCTCGGTAGCACCAAGGTTATATGGCGCCCACTTGACGGTAAGACCCAGGTCCACAGGTTAAGGAGCCTGGAGCGGTTCTGCCTCCTCAAACGAAGATATTATGATTTGGTGTGCGTTCCTGACCGGGTCAAAATTGCAGTAATAGCCGTACATGGTGGCCAGCTTGCCCATGAGAGGGGTAAGGTCGAAGCTGGCCGGCCTGTTGGAGATAGAGCAACGGATATCTGTACCCGGCATAATGAAGTCTATGTAACTGCCCTCCGTAGAAACGATGCCAGTTATGGCAAGGTAGTCAGATTCCCTAGCCACATACGTGCCGGCGGTCTGTGATATATCTATTAATTGAGTGCGGGGAAGGGCATTCCCGGAAGAGATGACGGTTGCGGTGGAGCTTATCATCTCCGGAATGCCATAGTAAGTAGTCTTAATGCCGTCGATGAGTACGTTGTCTCCGATGCTGACCTTCTTGTAGTCGCTGTCGAACACGTGCATGTTGTGCTCACCATTGCTGACTACGAAGCCCAGCGCGGAGATTGCGACCACTATTCCATCGTTAAAGGAAATATGCGAATTATTATCAACAGTGATAGATGCGTTGAGCGTTGACGGAGAGACCGGGTATGCATCATACTCTTTAACGCCATTCAGCCAAACGATCTTATTGCGCTTTGCGTATTCTGGCTGAACGTTGTTGTACATCTCGAGGCGACCTTTGATAATTACCTCGTCGCCAACCTTCAGTTGATCTGTGGATGTGAATTTGGTTCCGGCGAGGAAGAAACCTTTCCAAGCCTCCAATGTGGCGTCGTAGCCGGGGTCCTGGATGTAGTATGTGGCCAATCCTTCATTATCGGGGTCAATTCTGTAGATGCTGGAGACAACGCCCTTGGTGTATACGTCGTCAATACTTTCTCCTGGATTAAGGGAGCTGGCTACGGCGCAAGCCTTGGCTACGTTGTACGGATTGGCTTCTGTGCCATCACCGTACTGAGGCCCGAGCGTGAGACCTCCACCATAGGTGAATGTGAGTCCGTCGTCAAGATTGTCAAGCTTACCAAATATGGCTCGGTGAACGGTGAGGCTCTTGTCGATGGACTTTGTTGCTCCGGTGCCGTCGGATTTGTTGAATCCAACCTGGATGCCCTGGGCATGAGTTGCAGGCAATAGGGCGGCATAGTAATACTCTCCCGGTACGAAGCCTCCGTCAGGGGCTTTCAAATGAATCATGCTCTCGCCATCTTCAACGGAAAGAATTGCCGGCTTGTAGTCATTGCTAAATCCTACTTTGACGCGGCCCGCTAAGGGAGTGCCATCTGCAGATTTGATGATTATATCATTGATTCCGGTTTGGGAGACGCTGAAGCGGGCACCGCCGCAGACGTTGTAAAAAGCAAGTTCAAGAGATGTGCTTGTTGCAATAGCCGGGAAAAACTTGTCGGCAAAGGTACCTGAAGCTGCAGGCTGGACACTCGGGACAGTGAGGGTGACACTCTGGCCGTCGCAGGTGTTGGAGCTATCGTATGGATAGACGGCCCAGTATTTGGAGTGGCCGCTGTCTGCTTCGATGGCGCCAGCAAGGACATCAAGGCTGCCGGTAAACTGAACCGTTGCAGCAGCTGCAATATTGGTGGATGTGAAGACTCCGGAGAAGGTTGTGCCGTAGAAGGCGTTGATCTGCTCGTCTGTTGTCCACCAGACTGTGGTACCATCTGCCTGGATGGCGGTCTTGGTGTCACGGGAGTCGGCCCAAGTTGCGGTGAAAGTGACCTGCTTGCTTGACGGGATAATCTCAGTTGATACTTCCCGAGTGCAGGAGAGTGCTGCTAGAGCAAAGGCAGCGATATATATAATGCGTGTTTTCATATCAGTCAGTCCAGTCTTCGTATCCAATACCTTCTACGCCACCATTGTCGGGGCTGGTGCATAACAAGTCGGCCCACAGGGATGCGATGTATTCGCACTCTGGGGCGGAATAAGTGATTTTCATCATCATTGAACGCTGCATGGTTAGTATCGCAAAGATAGTAAAAGGCGCTGAGTAAAGCAAAAGCACCGCTGGAATGGCTACCGGTATTCTTTCCTGAAGTTAGCGGCTGCGGCGGAGCAGGTCCGATTTGAGGGCGAGGACCTGCAGCATCAGAACGCGTGAGAGGCAGATTTGCGGCGCAGGTCACCGGCATAAAAGAGGACCTGCGCCATTTTTAATGCGCAGCGTATGGAGCGAAGCGACTAAGCCACTTCCCCGAGGGAAGGGGTTTGGGGATGGGGTAACGTGTAGGACGCCCTCGACGAAAAAAAGCTCAGCAGACGCTGAGCTTTTCGTCGAGGTGCGTAGCGGAATCGAACCACTGTGACAGGTTTTGCAGACCTGCGCCTAGCCACTCGGCCAACGCACCCTAAGGGATTGCAAAGTTACATTATTTATTTGAAAATGCAAATTTTGCTAACAATTTGCAAGATCACGGCCCGAAACAGCGCTTCCCATTAGCCATAAGACGGCAATTACTGAAATTTTTATTAAACCATAAAACGCTGAAAATCAGCGGTGATGAAAAATTATTAAAAAATTTTCAAAAAATATTTTGCAGTTTAAAATAAAAGTATTACCTTTGTATCGGGTTGAATGATGAGGGTTCTCCTCACAGCCTATTGGTTATTAGTTTTAGTGTTATTAATTATGTGGTTAGTATGAGTTGTTGTCGTGAGACACCAACTCATTTCTTTTATACCCCAAACTCTCCGAATTTCAACAACTTACCTGTGACTGGGTGCCGGAACGACAGCCCGCAGGCACGGAGCCACAGGCGCTCGTTGGGGCAGCCGCTGCCGTACAGGCGGTCGCCGCGCACCGGGTGGCCGAGGCCGCGGACGTGTGCGGCATGCACCCGGATTTGGTGCGAGCGCCCTGTGAGCGGCCTGAAAAGCACGTCCACGCTGCCGTCGGGGAGTATTCCCAGTACTTCATATTCGGTAACCGCTTTCTTGCCCTGTTCGTCGTCCACCATCTGACGGGGCCGGTCGTAGTAATCCAGCGTCAGCGGCAGGGCAATGGTGCCCTTCATGGCGTGGTTCCACGGACCTCCTTCCAGCCTGGCGCGGTAAACCTTCTTCACTTCGCGGTCGGCAAACTGCCTCTCAAGTTCAGACTTGCAGGGGAGTGAGCGTGCATATACCATGATTCCCGAAGTATCCATATCCAGCCTGTGGCAGCTCTCAACCGAATTGCCATAGCGATCCCGCAACCATTCAAGGAGCGACGGCATATTGGTCCGCCCGGGAACGGACAGCATTCCGGAGGGCTTGTCAACGACTATTATGTCATCATCGACATAAATCACCTTCGGCTCTTCAGGCGATTCCAGTGCTGCGTCCAGCGGGTTCGGCTCCACGTCAAGGCCCTTCATCATCCATGTCAGGAGCGGCCCGCACTTGCTTGTACAGGAAGGGTAGAAGCGCCCCTGCTCGCGTACTTCGCGCTGCGGACTGCGCCCATACCAGAATTCTCCCATAGCATTGGGTTTCAATCCGTTGCGGTATGCGAACTCAAGTAGTTTTGGAGCTGCGCAATCGCCTGTCCCGCCAGGTGGAACAAGCCCGCGCTGAGCGAATATCTCAGCTATTGAAAGCTCCTCTCCATGGGCATTGTGCACCCTGTACTGCCGGAACACCCAATCCTGAAGATCGGCGGAAGCGGCGGACTTTTCCGGGCCTGCCGGCATGGCGGAAATCACTGCTTCCCTCTGTTTGAAGTAGCCCTGGGTGAGGTCGAAAACAGGCGGTACGAAACCGTCAATTACGGAGCGCCCGCCGGCAAGGCCGCTGAAGGCAAACAGAGGTCCATTATCCGTTATCAGAACCCCCATCATCTTGCCTTCCGCAAACAGCCCTCCGAGAGCCGGGTCGGCGTCGAGCCGTTGTATCAGCGAACGCGCCGCGTCCACCACCAGGGGATGCGGCACGTAGCAGAACGGATATGTGAATTTCTCAGGCAAAATCCTGCAGGAGCTTCCAGACCTTGTGGACGGGGAAGCCCATCACATTGTAGAAAGATCCTTCGATATTGCCCATCGACGCGTAGCCGAGCCATTCCTGGATTCCGTATCCACCGGCCTTGTCGAACGGCTTGTATCTGTCTATGTAATAGGCGATTTCGTCTTCGTCGAGCGGAGCCACGTGAACTATCGTTTCGTCCGTGGCGCTGCGTTCCATGTCCTGTGTGCGGAAAACCACTGCGGAAACGACTTTATGAGCCTTGCCTGACAGTTCGCGAAGCATCTCAAAGGCCTGCTCGCGGCTGTGGGGTTTTCCCAGCACGCGGCCCTCGAGAACAACTACGGTATCGGCTGTTATCAGCAGCTCGTCGGCTTCAAGCGGTCTGTGGAAACCGTGTGACTTGCCTTTGGCCATCAGCAGCGGCACTTCTTCAGGTTGGGCGCCGGCCGGTACGGACTCCTCGAATGTGTTGCCGGTGTCGACCGTGAATTCGACGTCCAGCCCCGCAAGCAGTTCGCGCCTTCGCGGGGATCCGCTACCGAGGATGATGCGTTTAGAACATGTTTTCATATTTCCTGACGTCGAAAACCCATCTGCCCTGGGCTTTCATTACCATTTCCAGAGTCCAGCGGACGAAGCCCTTGCCTCCACAGACAGGGGATACTATGTCGGCGGCGTCCTTCGCTTCCTGCACGGCGTCGGCCGGCACCACGCCCAGTCCTGCGTATTGCAGCGCCGGGATGTCGGGCAGGTCGTCGCCCATGAAAAGCACTTCCTCGGGCTTGAGCCCGAAGCGCTCGCAGGCCTCGGCCAGCACCCTGCACTTGTCGCGGGAATGCATGTAAACGTTTTCGTAGGGTATGCCGTATGCGGTCATGCGCTTTCGTACGGATTCCGTGCGGCCTCCGGTGATGACAGCAAGCGTGTAGCCGTTCAGGGCAGCCATACGGAGCCCGTGCCCGTCTTTCTCGTTGAAGATGCGCAACGGTTCGGCGTTGGCGTCGCACAGCACGGTGCCGTCGGTCATCACGCCGTCGATGTCGAAGAAGAAAGCCTTTATGGCTTTAAGATTTTGCTCCATTGGGATTGAAGTCAGCCAGATTGAAAGTGCCCTTGGGGGAGCCGGGAAGCTCGATGGGGCCGAACTGGGCCTCGTATTTGCCGATATTGTCGGCCAGGGCGTTAAGAAGCCTCTTCACATGTTCCGGGGTCATCAGGATGCGGTTGCAGACCTCGGCCTTGGCCAGGCCGGGGAGCATGATTGCAAAGTCGATGACGAATTCGCTGTGGGAGTGGCTTATGATAGCCAGATTCGAATAATTGCCTTTTGAGACCTCGGGCTTGAGCTCCACCTGGAGTTGTTTATTTTCTTCCATAAAATCAATAGTTTCTCCGACAAAATTACGCTAAAAATGTTATCTTTGCAAGATATGGAACTAAACGCTAAGTACAATCCCGCAGAAGTCGAGGATAAGTGGTATGCCTATTGGCTGAAGAACAGATGTTTTCATTCGGAGCCCGATTCCAGGGAGCCGTATACTATAGTGATCCCGCCGCCCAACGTGACCGGCATCCTGCATATGGGTCACGTGCTCAACAATACCCTTAACGACGTGCTCATCCGCAAGGCCCGCATGGACGGAAAAAATGCCTGCTGGGTGCCCGGAACCGACCATGCCAGCATTGCCACCGAGAGCAAGGTGGTGGCGCGCCTGGCCGAGCGCGGCATCAAGAAGGACGACCTCACCCGCGAGGAATTTCTCAAGTATGCGTGGGAGTGGAAAGAGGAGCACGGCGGCATAATCCTGCAGCAGCTCCGCAAGCTGGGCGCCTCCTGCGACTGGGACCGTACCCGCTTCACAATGGAGCCCGCCCTCAGCGACGCCGTGTACGCCACCTTCGTGTATTTCTACAAGAAGGGGCTGATCTACCACGGCTACCGCATGGTCAACTGGGATCCCGTGGCCCATACCGCCATCTCCGACGACGAGGTTATCCATAAGGATACAAAGAGTCACTTCTATCACCTCCGCTACTTCCTCTCCGACGGCAACGGCAATCCCACCAAGGACTTCCTGGTTATCGCCACCACCCGTCCGGAAACCATCATGGCCGACTCCGCCATATGCGTGAATCCCGCCGACGAACGCTACCACAAGCTGCGCGGCAAGAAGGTGCTCATCCCGCTGATCAACAGGGAGATACCCGTCATCGAAGACGACTACGTCGAAATGGACTTCGGTACCGGCTGCCTCAAGGTGACCCCGGCCCATGACGCCCACGACTACGAAATCGGCCAGCGTCACGACCTGCCGATAATCGAAATCCTTGACGACGACGGCCGCCTGAACGAGAAGGCGCAGATCCTTGTGGGGCAGGACCGTTTCGAGGCCCGCAAGAACATCGTCAAGCTGCTTGAAGATGCCGGCAACCTCGTTAAGATTGAGGAGTACATCTCGCCCGTCGGTTACAGCGAGCGCACCGACGCCGTCATAGAGCCCAAGCTCAGCAAGCAGTGGTTCCTCAAACTCGAGGACCTTGCAAAAGCAGCCTTGGACGCCGTTGAGTCCGGAAAGATCAAATTCATCCCCGACAAATACCGCAACGTGTACCGCCACTGGATGGAGAACGCACACGACTGGTGTATCTCCCGCCAGCTCTGGTGGGGCCAGCGGATTCCCGCCTGGTATCTGCCCGACGGCAGCGTGGTGGTGGAAGAGACCGCCGAGAAGGCGCTGGAGGCGGCGAAGGCCATCGATCCGGCGCTGACGGCCGCCGACCTTAAGCAGGACGAAGACGTACTGGATACCTGGTTCAGCAGCTGGCTGTGGCCCATCAGCGTGTTCGATCCCGCCCGCCCCGGACATCCCGAGCACAAGCCCAACCGCGACCTTGCATATTACTATCCCACCAACGACCTGGTGACGGCCCCCGACATCATCTTCTTCTGGGTGGCCCGCATGATCATGGCCGGAGGCGAGTTCATGGGCGACATTCCGTTCGGAAACGTGTATTTCACCGGTATCGTACGCGACAAGATAGGCCGCAAGATGTCCAAGACTCTCGGCAACAGCCCCGACCCCCTTGTCCTTATAGAGAAATACGGCGCCGATGCGGTGCGCTTGGGCATGCTGCTCTGCGCTTCCGCAGGCAACGACATCCTTTACGATGAGTCACAGGTTGAGCAGGGACGCAACTTCTGCGCAAAGATATGGAACAGCTGGCGCCTTGTCAGCGGCTGGCGCGTCGATGAGAACGGCCGCCAGAGCGAGTCGTCGCGCCTGGCTGTCAAATGGTTCGACAATCTGCTCTCACGCACCATAGAGGCGGTGGAGGACCACTATTCAAAGTTCCGCATCAACGACGCCCTGATGGCCGTTTACAGGCTTTTCTGGGACGATTACTGCAGCTGGTACCTGGAACTCGTCAAACCTGCATACGGAGAGGCGATAGACGGAATGACTTTCGAAGCCACCGTCGGTTTCTTCGACAAACTCCTCAAGCTCATTCATCCGGTGATGCCGTTCATCACCGAGGAGATCTGGCATGCAATGGCAGACCGCCGCAGCGGCGAGACCATCATGTTCGAGCGTACCCCGGTCGCAGGTCCTTACGACACTGCGTTCCTTGACTGTTTCGACCAGGCTCGCCAGATTATTGTCGGCGTACGCGGCGTCAGGGCACAGAAGAACATTCCTCCGAAGGAACCAGTGAAACTCTGCATCGAGGGCAAACTGCCCGAGGAACTTCTGTCCGTAATCCGCAAGGCCGGAGGCGTATCCGACTTTGTGAATTCCGTGGACGGCGCATGCACAGGCTTTATCGTCGGAACCATCAAGTGCAGCGTTCCGCTGGACGGCTTTGTCGATACCGAGGCCGAGAAGGCCAAGGTGATGGCAGAACTCGAGCATCAGCGCAAGTTCCTCGCCGGCGTACGTGCAAAGCTGGGCAACGAGAACTTCATCGCCCATGCTCCGCAGGCGGTCGTCGACGTTGAGCGCAAGAAGGAATCCGATGCTCTTGCCCGTATCGAAGCCCTCGAAGCATCCCTGAAATCATTGAACTAAAAGAGTATAGATTATGTTAGCTTATCCACTTGGCGTAGTCGGCCCCTGGCAGATTGTCATCATCGCCCTCGTAATCCTTCTGTTGTTCGGCGGAAAGAAGATTCCCGAGCTGATGAAGGGCCTGGGCAAGGGCGTTAAGAGTTTCAAGGAGGGAGTCAACGAAATCGACGAGCAGATCAACGATTCCGTGGATGCCCCCAAGAAAGACGCTGCGAAGAAGCCTGAGGAATAGCCGTGGCTCATGGCGGCAAAGAGCGTGAGATGTCCTTCTGGGACCATCTCGAGGAATTGAGAGGAACCCTGTTCCGCTCGATTCTTGCTGTTTGCCTTCTGGCAGTACTGGGTTTCATTTTCAAGAAACCGCTGTTCACTGCCATCTTCCTGCCTGCGTCGCCCGATTTCTTTATCTATCGCCTTCTTGGATGGGATTTCTCCCTCGATATGATAAACGTGGAGATGGCAGCGCAGTTCATGGTGCATCTCCGCGCCGCTTTCGGGGTGGCGGTCGTGCTCGGGTTCCCGTACCTGATCTGGGAACTCTGGCGTTTTATCGCGCCCGCCCTGTACGACAAGGAGCGTAAAGCGGTAGGCGGAGCGTTCCTGATGGCTACCGGATTCTTTTACCTTGGTGTGGCCACCGGTTACGTTCTGGTGCTGCCTGCCTGCGTTCAGTTCTTCCTGAACTATTCCGTCAGCCCGGAGGTGACAAATGCCATAACCATTGGGTCTTACATGTCGATGTTCACCTCTACGGTGCTGCTTGTCGGACTGTCTTTCGAATTCCCGACTGTAATCTGGGCGCTTTCCGGGCTCGGCATTCTGGACAGGAGCCAGCTCCGCAAGGGCAGGAAGTACGCGGTCGTGGCTGTGCTTGTGCTCGCCGCGCTCGTAACGCCCGCCGACCCTCTGTCCATGTTGATAGTTGCGGCTCCGCTGTACCTCCTTTATGAGGTTTCCATCCTGATGTGCAGAAAGAAGGCCGATGATATCGATTGACGACGTTACTGTTGCCTACGGAGGCTTCGTGCTGCTGGACAGAATCAATTTCCATATCAGCGGCTCCGACCGTATCGGTCTGGTAGGCCGCAACGGGGCAGGGAAGTCCACCATCATGAAGCTCATCATGGGCCTGCAGAGTCCTACCTCCGGCCATATCGACAAGCCGGCTGGGCTGACCATCGGATATCTGCCCCAGCTGATGGAGCACAACAAGGGGCGCACGGTGCTCGAGGAGACCATGACGGTTTTCAGCGAAACCAGCGGAATTCAGGATGAAATCGATACCGTCACACGCGAGCTTGGCGAGCGCAGCGACTACGAATCGGAAGAATACGCGGCGCTGATCGAGCGCCTGAGTGAATTGAACGACCGTCTGGCGGTGTCGCACAGCGAACCTCCGGAGGTGCGCGCCCGCAAGACCCTTTTGGGTCTGGGCTTCCGGGACGACGAACTCTCGCGCCTTACCGAAACCTTCAGCCAGGGTTGGAACATGCGCATGGAGCTTGCCAAGATCCTCCTCCGCCAGCCGGACCTGCTGATGCTCGACGAACCCACGAACCATCTTGACATCGAGTCCATCGAGTGGCTTGAGGAATACCTCAAAACCCGCCGTGGCGGCCTTCTGCTGGTGTCGCACGACCGCAAGTTCCTCGACAACGTTACCAACCGCACTGTAGAGATCATGCTAGGGCACATCCACGATTACAAGGTGCCTTATACCAAGTATCTGGAGCTTCGCGCAGAGCGTATCGCCCAGCAGACTGCGGCCTACGAAAACCAGCAGCGGATAATCCAGAAGACCGAGGAATTCATCCAGGCCTTCCGTTACAAGCCCACCAAATCCAATCAGGTCCAGTCCCGTATCAAGGCCCTGGAGAAACTGGACAGGGTCGAGATCGACGAGACCGACAAGGTCCGCCTGACAGTCAAGTTCCCGCCTGCATCCCGCACGGGCGACGTTGTCTACAAGGCCGAAGGCCTGACCGCCGCGTATCCCCAGAAGACCGTTTTTACCGGTGCCGACATCGAAATCAAGCGTGGCGAGAAAGTTGCCCTGGTCGGCCGTAACGGCGAAGGCAAGACCACCCTTATGCGCATAATCGCGGGTGAACTGGATCCTGCCGCCGGAACGTCCGTTCTCGGTCACAACGTTGATCTTGGCTACTATGCCCAGAATCAGGAAGACAAGTTGGACAAGACCGATACCGTCTTCGAAACCCTCGACCGCGTAGCGGTGGGCGAAGTGCGTACCAAACTCCGCGACCTGCTTGCCCAGTTTCTCTTCCGCGGCGAAGACATCGACAAGCGCGTTGGCGTCCTTTCCGGAGGAGAGCGTGCCCGTCTCGGAATGGCGCGACTGATGCTGCAGAACCATAACGTGCTGGCTCTCGACGAGCCCACCAACCATATGGATATCAAGTCGAAGGACATACTCAAGCAGGCCCTTGCATCCTTCGATGGCACGCTGATTGTTGTAAGCCACGACAGGGATTTCCTCGACGGTCTTGTGGACAAGATTTACGAATTCCGCGACGGGCATGTGCGCGAGCACCTCGGAGGTGTTTCGGACTTCCTCGCAAGGCGCCGGCTGGAGAACCTTCGGGAGCTGGAACGAAGCGCTGCCCCTGCAGCTGCCGTACAGGTCAAGAACGACAGCGTTTACAGGGAGCAGAAAGAAAAAAGCAAGCTTGACCGCAAGAAAAAGAATAGAATTTCTTATCTTGAGTGCGAAATTGAAAAACTGGAATCCCGGATGGGCGAAATAGAGAGCGTTCTCTCGGCCCCCGGCGAGACCGACGACATAATGGAGCTCACCCGCGAGTACCTGGAGTGCAAGAGGGATCTGGATGCGAAGACCGACGAGTGGGGCTCCCTAATAGACTGACGATATGAAAAAGTTGTTTTTCACTCTGATGTGCGGCGTCCTGCTGTTCAATGCGGGAGCCGGAGCGGTGACGGGGCAGTACAGCCGTACTCTGTCCCCGTTCTCCGGGGTGGATATATCCGGCCCCTTCGAGGTCCGCATGGTTCGTGGTTCCGAATACCGCGCCCTCCTGTCGTATGAAGAGGCTTTCGACAATTATGTCATATGCGAGGTGAGGAACGGCATCCTCGTCCTTTCTCTCGACGAGCGCAAAGTGCCCGGGGAGGTGAAGCGGCAGTTCCGCGGCAAGGGCACTCCCGATCCCGTGTTCTCCGCCGTGATTTACGCTCCCGACCTGCTTCAGGCCGTGAACATGTCGGGCAAGTCGGTGCTTTACGATACGGAGGACATGTTCGACAAGGCCAAGGTGAATTTCGATCTCTCCGAGAATGCCGTGCTCAAGCACATGTCGGTAAGTACCCTGAGTTTCAAGGTGTCTTTGCGCGGCAAGGCATCCGCCGACTTTACGGTGGGCTGCCGGGAGTTTTCAGCCGAGACCGCCAATTCCTCCGTGCTTAAGGTGGAGGAGAACTCGGAGGTGTCCAATTACTACCTGCAGGGCTCGTCCAGGGTAACTGCCAAGAGCCAGACTGGAGATCTGAACGTGCATACCAAGTCCAACTGCACCATGACCGTTTCGGGTTCCGGCAACGCCGCCGCCTTCGAACTCAACGGCACTTCCGAGGTGGATGCTTTCGGCTTCGAAGTGCCCGACGCCACGGTGGCGATGACCAGCGTATGCAAGCTGGGCGAGTCAGCTTACCGCAGCCTGAAGGTCAACCTTAACGGCGGCGCGTCGCTTTACTTTGCCAATGAACCTTCGATTACCATAGACAGCATCAAGTCTTCCACCATGGCGCGTTCATCTTCCGCCCGCGGTGTGAGCAAATTGTAATATTCCTGTGTTTGAATTCTAACCTGATAGAAAATGGATAACAACGTAATTCAATTGTTGGACAATCTGAACGTTACCTTGAATGCCGGCGGCATGAATACCATCAACATCGTGCTCGCCTTCGTCATGTTCGGAGTCGCGCTTGGCATCAAGCCCCGCATGTTCGTGGAAGTGTTCCGCAAACCCAAGTCCGTGATACTTGGTATGTGCAGCCAGCTGATACTGCTGCCGCTGTTCACCTTCCTCCTTGCCATGTTGCTTGGCCAGAGCATCAGCTGGTCCATGGCGCTCGGAATGATCCTGGTCGCATCCTGCCCCGGAGGTAACATTTCCAATTTCATGTCCTCGCTCAGCAAGGCCAACGTGGAACTGTCTGTGAGCCTTACTGCCATCAGCACCGCCCTGTGCGTGCTTATGACACCCTTCAATTTCTGGCTGTATGGCAACCTGTATCTGAATTACGCAAGCATCAACGCAGATGTGCCCCAGCTGGTCATTCCTCTGTGGGACGTGTTCAAAACCATCTTCATCCTGCTTGGAATTCCCCTTACCCTTGGTATACTGACTTCTCAGTATCTGCCCAAGGTGGCCGAGAAGCTCAAGAAGCCCCTTCAGTGGCTCAGTATCATATTCTTCATCGCCATGGTGGTGCTGTCGTTCTGGAGCAACCGCGAGGCTTTCCTGAAGTGCGTCGAGTACATCTTCCTTATTGTGCTTATACATAACCTGCTGGCACTTGCCATCGGTTTTTCGACTGCATCCGCATTCAGGCTGCCTCCTAAGGACAGGCGCACCCTTACCATCGAGACCGGAATCCAGAACAGCGGCCTCGGACTTGCCCTGCTGCTCGGTACCAGCATCTTCTCCAACCTGCCTCCTCACGGCGGCATGCTTGTGATTACCGCATGGTGGGGAGTCTGGCATATAGTCAGCGGTCTTACCGTCAGCAGCCTCTTCCTCCTTCATGACAAGAGAAAAGAAGGGAAGTGATGAAGCGTTTCCTGCTGCTGTTGCTTCCCCTGTTGCTGTTTGCCTGCCAGCCCACCCCCGTTGAGCCCGACGACGACCCCGTGGTCAATCCGGAACCTGAGCCGGAGCCCCAGCCTCAACCCCAGCCTGCCGAAGTAAAGCCGGTGCCGCTGTCTTTTGTGGAAGCGGGCAAATACGACATAAACATGACGTATGAGGCGGAGTCAGGCGAATACCGTCTGGTTACCACAGGTACCGATCCCTACATTTTCACCTCCGGCCTTCCGGTATCCCTGGAAGAGACGCACCGCATACTGTCGTTCGAATACCAGTGCAGCTCGGGCATCAATGACCTGCAGGTGTTTTACGGCCGGAGCATAACAGAACAGCGCTCGCGTCACTTCGGCGCCATTCCCGCTTCGCAGTCATGGACCGAGTTCGCCTGCAGCATTGCGGCAGACAGGGTAACCCACAACTGGGGTTTCAGCGGAGAGAACCTGCGGCTTGACTTCGGCAGCAAGAAGAACGTCACCATCATGATCCGTAACCTGCAGGTGCGCGAGATGAACGAGGCGGAACTGCAGGCATATCAGGAAGAGCAGAACAAGGCCCTGGGCAAGGAAGCCGAAGCCGCTCGAATAGGTGTGTACCTGACAAAGAGCTATCCGTGCAGCATTACGAGTTTTGTCGTCGGGACCAATACGATTACCGTCAAGGCCCATACCGACGGCAAAGGGGCCTATTTCTTTGCTGATATAGCCCCCTGGGAAAGCATTACCGAGATGACCAAGTTCAGCCTGACCGGAGGCGGTGAAGGCTCGACTGAGATGTCGGCGACCATCGACCGGTTCGTCTCTCGCGACGGCCTTCCTGCGTATGACCGCCTGCTTTCCCGCTACGCTGTGATAAAAGTGGAAGGCGACAAGCAGACGCTGTGCTCGCATGCACGCTATGCAGATGAGATACCCTCCGGATTCTCGCAGCCTGTAGTGCCCAAGTCAAAGAAAGGAATCGGCGATTTCAGCAACGTTAAAATGAAGATCAGCGACCTTGACGACCTGGGGCTGGGCAGCGTTACGGTGAATATAGTGCTGAACTCCATCGTCAATACCGTCAAGACGGGCAACTATACGATCGAGCACAAGTACGGTGGCCTGATGTATTACATGGACAAGGGAAACGTCTCTACGCTTGACAAGGTATTGGCGGAATGTTACAAACGGGACATCGTGGTCTCGGCCATCATACTTAACAGGCATACGGACACTGCGTCATCCGCTACCTCCCTCATGAAGCATCCCGAGAATGACGGAGGCAACTACAGCATGCCGAATCTAACCGCGGCCAAGGCGGTAAACGTTTACGCCGCAGTGCTGGACTTCCTGGCTGGGCGCTATTCCACCAGTACTTATGGCCGCATCCATCACTGGATCATGCACAACGAAGTCGACGCCGCCAAGGAGTGGACCAACATGGGAGACCAGCCGGAGTGGCGTTACATGGACACTTATGTTAAGTCCATGCGCATTTGCCACAATATCGTTCACCAGTACTTTTCGAATGCATCCGTGCTGATTTCCCTGACCCACAGCTGGGCCAGGGCGGAAAACCAGTACGCTTGCAGAAGTCTCCTTGAAGACCTCTGCAAGTTCAGCGCGGCCGAAGGCGATTTCATGTGGGGCGTCGCCCATCATCCTTATCCTCAAAGTCTTATGAAGCCGGAGTTCTGGAGGGACGACACTTCCGCAACCTATTCGGCGGATTCTCCTTACTGTACCTTCAGGAACCTCGAGGTTATCAGCAACTGGATGCTTGACAAGGCTCATTATTACAAGGGCACGCAGAAGCGTATCCTGTTCCTCTCCGAGAACGGCACAAACTCTCCTTCGTACAGCAACGACGACCTTGCAAGGCAGGCGGCTGGCGCTGCCTGGGCCTGGAAGAAGGTCAACAAATTGGAGGGCATCGATGCCATGCAGTGGCACAACTGGAGGGATAACCGTGCCGAGGGCGGCCTGCGCATCGGCCTGCGTCGTTTTTCGGACGATGCCGAGGATCCGAGCGGAAAGAAGCCCTCATGGTACGTCTGGCAGGCCGCCGGAGGTTCGAATGAGAGCACTGTGTTCGACCAGTACCTTTCGGTAATCGGCGTCAGTTCCTGGAACGGAATATTCGGGACGGTGCAGTAGGACCGGATCAGATTTCGCTAAGCTCAAGCCAACGGGTCTCCTTCTCATCGATGGAGGCCCGTACCGCTTCATAGCGGGCGGATGCTTCGGTGATGCGCTGATAGTCGTCGGTTCCGCCTGCGAGAAGGGTTTCGAGTTCCTGTTTTTCTGCCTCCAGCGCCTGCAGCTCTGCCTCGATGCTCTCCAGTTCGCGCTGTTCTTTCCAACTCAGCTTGCGGGCCTTGGCCGGCTTTGGCGCCTGAACCTTTCGGGGAGTTTCGGCGGCAGCCCTCTCGCGTTCTTCCTTCCGCAGGTCATCCAGATAGCTGCGGTATTCGCTGTAGCCGCCGATGAAGTCTTTAATGGCACCGTTGCCGCAGAATACGAAGAGATGGTCCACAAGCCGGTCGAGGAAATGGCGGTCGTGGGTCACTATTATCAGGGTGCCCTTGAACTCCAGAAGATACTCTTCGAGGATGTTCAGGGTTACGATGTCCAGGTCGTTCGTGGGCTCGTCGAGTATAAGCAGGTTCGGCTTCTGCATCAGCACTGTGAGAAGGTAAAGCCTCCGTTTTTCGCCGCCGGAGAGCCTTTCGATGCGGTTGTTCCACATGTCGTGGGGGAACAGGAAACGCTCAAGAAGGCTTGTGTCCGGAACGGTTTCCATTACCGTGTCGCCGGGCCGGAACTCGATGCCGCTTTGCTTGTAATAGCCGATGCGAACCGATTCGCCACGCTTGACGGCAGGGCTGTCGCTTTCGGCCAGCAGGTTAAGGAAGGTGCTCTTGCCTATGCCGTTGCCGCCTACGACACCTGCTCTTTCGCCGCGCTGGAAGTTATATGTGAAGTCGCGCACAATCGGCTTGTCGCCGAAGCTGAAGTTCAGGTCCTTGCAGTCGATTACCTGCTTGCCCAGATAGCCGGAGCCTGCAAGGCCCTCCATCGACAGGCGGTTTATCGTATATGTGTTTTCCGCCCTTTCCTTGAGTTCCAGGAACGCCTGCTTGCGGTACTTCGCCTTCCCGCTGCGGGCGCAGGGAGTGGCGTGAATCCATTCCAGCTCGCGTCTGAGTATGTTCCGTACACGGTCGGTCTCGGCGTTGTAGTTGCTGATGCGCTCGTCGCGCTTGGCCAGGAAGTTCTCGTAGTCGCCACGGTAAATGTATATTGCACCGCGGTCCATCTCCATGATGGTGTTGCACACCCGGTCGAGGAAGTAGCGGTCGTGCGACACCATGAAAAGCGTGCAGCGGGAGCGCTTCAGGGCGTTTTCCAGATACTCTATCGCTTCCAGGTCGAGGTGGTTGGTGGGCTCGTCCATTATAAGGAATTCGGCGTCGTGGGCCAGCATCTGCGTGATGGCCACGCGCTTGACCTCGCCGCCGGACAGGGCCCCCATAAGTTGGTCAGGCCTGAGCCCGAGTTCGTCGAGTATCCTGTTGACTCGCAGCTGTTCGGCAAAGTCGTCGGTGTGCAGCTGGCCGGCAATTGTGAGGGACGGGTCGAATTCGTATTCCTGTTCCAGGAAAGCGATGCGTATGTCTTTCAGGAAGGTAATCTTGCCTCCGGAGTCGGAACTGTCCTTTCCGGCCAGGATTCGGAGCAGGGAAGTCTTGCCGGTGCCGTTGGGGGCTACCAGCGCAATCTTGTCTCCCTCGTTGATGTTGAATCCTATATGGTCGAAAAGGACCTTTGTGCCATAGGATTTGGAGATGTTGTCAATCTGCAGGAACGACGGCATCGTTGAGACGCTTGATGACTTCTATCTCCTTTTCGTCGTAAGGCGTATGGTCGGTGCGGAAGATGTCGTGGAACCAGACTTCGGGCTCGGTTACATCCGGAAGGGGAGTGTCCCATGCGAAGATGGTGTTGGTCTTTCCGGAAACGAAACCCCAGTTGATGGCGACCACGTTGTGCTCCTTGAGTATTGGCATGACGGTCTCGAAGAGGCTGCCGCGGGTGCGGGCCATATACTCGGTGCAGATCAGGGGACGGCCTCTGGTCTCAAGGGTGTCGATGGTCTCCTTCATGCGCTCGGGCGTACCGTATTCATGGAAGGAAATGACGTCGGATTCTTCCAGCTGAAGAGCGTTTAGCGCGGGAAGAGACGAGGCCCATACTCCTACCGTAACAGGCTGGCTGGGAGATGCTTGGCGCGCCCACTTGAAGACATTCTTCACCAGAGGGATACTGCTGTCGCCATAGCCGCTGTTGCCGGGTTCGTTGTAGAGGTCCCACATCAGGATTCGGTTGTCGCGGGCGAAGGTTCCGAGTATGTCCTTGACATATTTTTCAAGCTCCGGCCAGGTGACGAGGGTGTCGGCGCGCCGTGACTTCGAAGGGTCCTGGACCCATCCGGAATTGTGGATTCCCGGCTTGGGGTCGCGCTGCTTGCCGTATGCCGATTCGGGATCCCAGCAGTCGTCGAAGAATACGAACAGGGGCATGATGTCGTGCCGGTCGCATATCTTCAGGAATTCGTCCATGCGGGTCTTGAGCCCGTCGGGGTCGTTGGCGTATACAACGCTGCTGAGGAACACTCGCATCGTATTGAATCCCAGTTCCTCCGCCCATCCGAGTTCAGTGTCGATGAGTTCGGGCGACCAGGTGTCGGCGCTCCACATCTCAATCTGGTTTATGGCGTTTGACGGGATGTAATTGCACCCCGAGAGCCAGGGCTGCTGTGCGTACCATCTGTTGGCTTTGTCGGCGCTCCAGCGGCCTGCCGGGGCCGTGCAGGAGGCGAGGAGCAGCATGAGGGCTGCGAATATGCTAATGTTTTTCATTTTTATAAATGTAATCGAGGGTAATGCTGTTCCAGACGGGCATCTCCGGGTCTGTGATAGAGGCGTCGACGATGCGCCTCTGGCCGCGTATGACGTTGGTTTCCAGGAATCGTTTCTGTTCGGGCCAGGTCTCACTCATGCTGCCTGCTACATCGTGATTGTGGCCGGGATAGCGGCAGATGTTGTAAACGTAGCCGTGCTTGGCCAGAACGTCCTTGACAAGCGAGCTGCTGCCATATGCTCCAAGACGGCCTACGGCAATCTTGTTGTATGTGACGGCTTCGTCCTTGTCGCCGTGGAAGAACAACTGCGGGGCGGGCTCGGTGGCATAAGAGGGCACACCGGTATCTGACATGATAGCTCCGGCGAACGACATCACGCCTTTGAACCTGAAGCCGGCGGGCAGGATGGCGGTTCGTTCCGTGGGTGTGCAGGTCTCAAGCTCCGCTGAAAGCGAAATCATAGCCCCCGCAGAACTGCCGGAAATCACGATGTTGCCGGGGTCGATGCCGAGCGTCTCGCTGTTGTCGGCAATGAAGCGTATGGCGGTGAAAACGTCTTCTACGCCCATATCCACGGCTCTCTTGACTTTCTGGGCGCTCTTTTTGATGCCGAACAGGCCGAAGTCGAGTTTTTCGCCCTTGAGCCCCAGGCGATAGTCGACGGAGACTATCTTATAGCCGTCGGCCAGAAGTTTGGAGAACCAGGGATTCATGAACGGATCGTCGCGCCGTCCGGTTACGAAACCGCCGCCGAAAACGTACATTATCGTTGGCTTCTCGATGCCGTCAAGGGTTGTGGGCGCTCCGGCAGCAGGGTAGTATACGTCGATGTTGAGCTCCTGGCCGTCGCGTTCGGCAAAGACATAAGTGCCGGCCGGCTCCTGGGCCATCAATATGCCTGAAAGGCAAAGGAATAACAGTATCAGTTTGTATCGCATACGCAAATATATGGAAAAATCGGCAGAATTTGTTAACTTGCGTGGGTTGAAAGAAAGATATGAACAAGTTTACCAGATATCTCAGGCATATCATCTATCTGGAGGATGATATCGACCGCAATACAGCTGCGGCGGCCATAAAGAAGAACATCGCTTTCCGCGGGCCTAACGTAATAATCCTTGCCTGCGCCATCATTATCGCTTCAGTCGGCCTTAACGTCAATTCCATTCCGGTGATAATCGGCGCGATGCTCATTTCTCCCGTCATGGGACCGATTATCGGATTCGGACTCGGACTGGGCACCAACGATACCGGATTGCTCAAGAATTCATTCAAGAACTTTTTGGTGATGGTGGTTATAAGTATCGCAGTTGCAAGCCTCTATTTCCTGGTTTCGCCTCTGCGCCTGAGCAATCCTTCTGAGCTGCTGGCCCGTACCCGGCCCACGATTTACGATGTCCTGATTGCCTTGTTCGGCGGCGCTGCAGGCATGCTTGAGCATTCCCGGAAAGAACGCGGAACCGTACTGTCCGGAGTAGCTATCGCCACCGCTTTGATGCCGCCGCTTTGCACCATCGGTTACGGTATCGCCATCCTCAACCCGACGTATATTTTCGGAGCTTTCTACCTTTTCCTCATCAATTCGTTCTTCATCGCAATCGCTACCTTCTTCGTGGTCAAACTTCTTGGCTTCGAGATCGTTGCGGCTGATGAGGTTCACAGGCGCAGGAACCGCTTCGTCGTTGCCCTGGTCCTGCTTGTCGTGATCGTTCCAAGCATCATATCGGCAATCGGCACGGTGAGGGACAACAATTTCACTATCAGCGCCGAACGCTTTGTCCAGAATAACAAGACCATCGGCTCCAGTTACATTTTCGACCATCAGGTGAACCTGTCCGACAAGACGCAGACGCTGGACATCTATCTTGCTGGCGAGGCCCTGGATCCCCTGGCCAAGCAGATACTGTTGATGAACGCCCAGAGTTACGGGCTGCATAGCGACCAGATCATCTTCCACGAAGAGGCCGCGGTGCAGAATATCGACAAAAACGAACTGATACGCGACCTGAACGGCCACTATCTCACGACCATCCAGGAGCTTAATCAGAAGATCACGGAGCTGGAGGTGGAACTCGCCAAATACAAAGGCGCCGAAGCCGCACGGACCGAGGCTGCCGATTCGTTGGCCGTACAGCAGGTGAATTAAAAAGAAGGTCCGGCGATTGCCTCAATGGTTGTATACTCCACGGAAGAAGGTCTGGCAAATTGCCAGACCTTCTTCCGTGGAGTATAGGGGGGTCGAACCCCTGACCTCTAGATTGCGAACCTAACGCTCTACCAACTGAGCTAATACCCCGTTTGCGGATGCAAAACTACAAAAAAATCCAGTACCTCACAAATTTTAATCAAATAACTTTGTGGTCATCTTTTTTATTTGTAAATTCGTAGACTGACTAATAACCACTCTACTAAAAAATATGGAAATAAAAACTGCCATGGCCGGCACTCTGGAATCTGGTGATATCGTGATCCAGATCGCTCCGGGTGACGGCCTTCAGATTGATTTGCAGAGTTCTGTATCGGCCCAGTTCGGCCGTCAGATCAAAGCGGTCATAGCCGAGACCCTCGAAGGGCTCGGAATCGAAAATGCCTGCGTCAAGGCTACGGACAAGGGTGCCCTCGACTGCACCATCCGTGCACGTGTAACTGCGGCTGCTGTCCGCGCAACGGGAAAGGACGTATGGAAAGACTGAGAAGAACCATGATGTTCGTTCCCGGCAACAATCCGGGAATGATGGCGGATGCTCACATTTACGGCCCCGACTCCATTATGCTGGACCTCGAGGACTCCGTAACCATGGCAGAAAAGGACACCGCCCGTCTTCTGGTGCACAACGCCCTCAAATCGATAGATTACGGCAACACGGAGATGGTCGTCCGCATCAACCCGCTGAGTACTCCGTACGGACGGAAAGACGTGGAAGCAGTGGTCAAGGCCGGCGTGGATGTAATCCGCATGCCCAAGACCGAGACCGCCGACGAAGTCCGCGAACTCGAAGCAGAAATCATCAAGGTGGAGACCGAACTCGGTTGCGTCGGTCGCACTCAGATTATGGCTGCCATCGAGAGTGCCCTCGGCATCGTCAACGCCTACGAAATAGCCGCAGCCTCGAAGCGCATGATGGGCATCGCCCTCGGCGCCGAGGACTATTCCGCCAGCCTCAAGACGCAGCGTACCCCCGGTGGCGCCGAGTTGCTTCTGGCCCGCGAAACAATCGTGGTCGCAGCCCGCGCTGCTGGCATCTGCTGCTTCGATACCGTTTATTCCAATCTTGACGATATGGAAACCTTCCGCAAGGAGGTCGAGCTCATAAAGGATCTGGGGTTCGACGGCAAATCCATTATCAACCCCCGCCAGATCGAAGTGGTGAACGAGGTGTTCACACCCACTCCCAAGGCCATCGAGAAGGCTCTGCGCATCGTCGCCGCCATCAAGGAGGCCCAGGCAAAGGGCTCCGGCGTGGTTTCCCTTAACGGCAAGATGGTCGACCGTCCCGTGGTTATCCGCGCCGAGCGCACCATCCAGTACGCAATCGCATCCGGTGTTTTATCTGAGGAGGAAGTGATATGAGACATTCTAAAGTAGTTACCCTCGAAGAGGCTGTTCGCCGGTCCGGATTGAAGGACGGCATGACCATATCTTTCCACCATCATTTCAGGGGTGGAGACAAGGTTGTCAACCTGGTTGTCGACAAGCTCGCGGAAATGGGCTTCAAGGACCTGAAGCTTGCTGCATCCAGCCTTTCCGACGTTCATGCTCCGCTTATCGAGCACATCAAGGCGGGCGTTATCACCGGCATTTCCACTTCCGGTCTCCGCGGAGAACTTGCCAATGCGATCTCGCACGGTCTGATGAAAGAACCGGTGGTGTTCCGTTCTCACGGCGGCAGGGGCAGTGCCATTGCCAGCGGTGAGCTGCACATCGACGTCGCTTTCCTTGGCGCTTCTTCCTGCGACGAACTTGGCAACGCCTCCGGCTGCCCCCGTTCGGAGAACGCCAAATCCATCTGCGGCTCTCTGGGATATGCACTCCCTGATGCGGAGTACGCCGACCATGTAGTCGTGCTGACCGATGACCTGGTGGCCTATCCCAACGTGCCCAAGTCGATTTCGGCCAGCCAGGTCGAGTCGGTGGTCGTGGTCGATTCCGTCGGCGACAGCTCCAAGATTTCTTCCGGAGCCATTCGCGATTCCAAGAATCCGCGCGATATTCTCCTTGCCAAACAGGCTGCAAAAGTTATAATCAACAGTGGTTACTTCAAGGATGGCTTCAGTATTCAGACGGGTACTGGCGGTGCGTCTCTCGCTGCCGTCAAGTACATCCGCGAGAGCATGCTGGAGCAGGGAATCAAAGCTTCATTCGCCCTTGGAGGCATCACCGCCCATATGGTCAAGCTGCATCAGGAAGGTTTGATCGACAAACTCATCGACGTGCAGTCCTTCGACAAGGTCGCGGCGGAATCCATTGCAAGCGACCAGACCCATCAGGAGGTCTCCGCCGTCGATTATGCCAGTGCGGTTCACACCGGCTCCGCTGTACATGCACTTGACATCGTCATCCTGTCCGCCCTCGAAGTGGACGTGAACTTCAACGTGAACGTGCTCGTCGGCTCCGACGGCGTGATCCGTGGAGCAATCGGCGGACATCCCGATACGGCGGAGGACAGTGCCCTGAGCATCATCGTCTGCCCTCTGTTGCGCGGTCGCATCCCTTGCGTCGTGCCAAAGGTCACAACCCTTATCACACCTGGCAAGGGCGTAGACGTTGTGGTGACAGAGTACGGCATTGCGGTCAATCCCGCGCGTCCCGAGATAGCCGAACGCCTTGCTGCCGCCGGACTCAAGATCGTGGATATCAAGGATCTTGCAGCAAAGGCTACGAGCATTATCGGCACCCCCGACCCTCTCCCGTTCGGCGACCGCGTCGTTGGCGTTGTCATGAGCCGCCACGGCGAAATCCTCGACCGCATCCATAACATCGTAGAGTGATAACTCTGGAGCAGCTTCTTCAGAGCCGGGATGAGCGAGCCCGTCTCCAACAGGACCTGCTGGGTAGATTTCCCGGCAGGTCTTTGGTGTGCCTTACGGTGCAGCTCCCCGGCCCTGAGAAGCGCAACTCCCATTCTCTTGTTATAGGTCATGCCGGGGTGAAAGCCCTTGCAGATGCCTTTGGAGCTGACCCTGAAGTTCGCGATCTGGAAACTGGATTCGAGGCATATCTTACGGTACCGATACCAGCCACAGACGCCAAGCGCTTGTGCTGCGGTATCGAAGACAGCCATCCGCTCGGGCGCCTTATGGACATCGACGTCATAACCCGGGATGGCCCTATGGGGCGCGATTCCATTGGCATGGAGCCTCGCAAATGCCTGCTCTGCGACAAGCCGGCCCGCTGGTGCATGCGTGCCAGGACACACACGGTGGAGGAACTCCTGAACAGGATTGGTCAAATGGTTGAAGCGTATGTATAACGACTTTGACATTCAGGAGGTTCCGTTAAGCTCAAAGCTCTTCCGAACAAAGGTTGAGCATTTCCTTGCACAGAACGGTCTGCGCATGGAGTGTTTGGATGCTTATTACGCCATTTTCGATTCTGATGGAGGCATTATCGCAGGAGCCGGGCTCGACGGAGACATTATAAAATGCGTCGCCGTTTCGGAGTCAGGCAGGGAATCCGGCTACACTGTGCCTCTCATTTCGCACATTGTTTCCGAATCCGCATCCCGAGGGATCTCTTTGCTAAAGGTGTTTACCAAGCCCATGTATGAGACTGTGTTCGGCAGCCTGGGCTTCCACTGCATTGCCAGGGCTCCCGAAGCCATCCTGATGGAGAACGGCAGGGGACTGGAGGACTACTGCAGTTACCTGAACGGATTGCACAGGGCCGGTACGTCGGGAGTTGTCGTGATGAATGCTAATCCGTTCACCATAGGGCATGAGTACCTGATCAGGCTGGCTGTCGCGCAGGTGGACAATCTGTTCGTCATCCCGGTAAAGGAAGAACGTTCCCGTTTCAGTTATGCAGACCGTGAGTCCATGATTCGTGGCTGTGGCATTGACGGCGTGACGGTCGCCGCTGGTTCGGCGTATCAGATTTCAGCCGCCACGTTCCCCACCTATTTCCTCAAGGACCTTTCCGCCGCTTCTGAAACTCAGATGCGGCTGGATCTGGAGATTTTCGGCAGGCATATAGCACCAGCGCTCGGCGTTAGCGTGCGCTTTGTCGGGAGCGAGCCTTCGGATTCCCTTACCGCCCGCTACAACGCGCTCATGCTGGAGACGCTGCCTTCTTATGGCGTGCAGGTCGTGGAAATACCGCGTCTGTGCGACGGCGAGGGACCGGTCAGTGCTTCGCGCGTGCGTTCTGCCCTCGATTCCGGCGCATATCCCGCGGCGCTGGTGCCGCCATCGTCGCGGCCTTATCTGCTGGCTGAACTTATGGCAAGGGCGCTACGGATGGAGCTTGACGCTCCACTCAAACCCGGCCTTATCGGTCCGGACAGCAACGGGGCACACACTGATATGGACTATGCCCTGATGCGCGGCAGCATCGATGTTATCAGGCAAGCGTTCGTCAGGCACTTCGACCCTTCAAATCCGGTATCTGCCGGTCGGGCAGCGGAATCGGAGCTGCTGGCTTATACTGGAGGCGTCAACACTTATCGAGGTGCTATCTTCTGCCTGTTTATCATGGCATACGCGGCACTTGCCGATGCTGATCGATTGCAGCGCAGAATCGCAGAGCTTGCCTTGGTAATTGAGCCGTCGCCCCAGTCCCATGGCGGCGTGGCGGTGGAGCGCTATGGCGTAAAGGGCGCCCTGGCCATGGCCCGCGGCGGATATGCCGAGCTTTTCTCCGATTGGCTGCCGTTCTATCGGAGCGTGAAAGGGGAGGAGTACGGATTGCAGAAAACCCTTCTGCGCATCATGGGCGGACTGGACGACACATGCATTATCCATCGTGCCGGCATCGAACGTGTCCGGGAAATCAAAAGGAACGCCGCAGCAGCCCTTGAGCGCTTCACTCCTGAGGCGCTGGCAGGAATGGACGCCGAATTCAAGTCGTCCGGCATATCACCCGGCGGCTGCGCGGACATGCTTTCACTTGTAATTTTTACTGATTCAATATTAACCAATAATTAAAAACCATTATGGTAGAACTGATCAATCAAGGTGTTTATCTCATTGACGGCAAAAAGCTCGTCAACGACCCTGCCGGGCTTCCTTCTCCCGACGAGGCACGCGAAAACACTATCGCTTACGGAATTCTCCGCGCTCACGACAAAGACGGCGGCAAGGGGAAGAAGATGCGTATCCTTTTCGACGCGATGGCCTCCCACGACATCACCTACGTGGGCATCATCCAGACGGCACGCGCCAGCGGGCTTGAGAAATTCCCCATCCCTTATGCCATGACCAACTGCCACAACTCCCTTTGCGCAGTGGGTGGCACAATCAATGAAGACGACCACGTATTCGGCCTTTCGGCCGCTAAGAAGTACGGCGGTATCTATGTTCCTGCCAACCAGGCTGTCATCCATCAGTATGTGCGCGAGGAACTGGCCGGCTGCGGCAAGATGGTACTGGGCTCCGACTCCCACACCCGTTACGGCTCTCTCGGATGCATGGGAGTAGGCGAAGGCGGCGGCGAACTCGTAAAGCAGCTTCTCCGCAACACCTGGGACATCAACGCTCCCGAGGTGGTGCTGGTGTGGCTCGAGGGCAAACCCAAGCACGGCGTGGGCCCTCACGACGTCGCTATCTCCCTGGTCAAGGCCACATTCGAAAGCGGCTTCGTGAAGAACAAGGTCCTCGAATTCGCAGGCCCCGGAGTCAAGGAACTCCCCGTCGACTTCCGTAACGGCATTGACGTCATGACCACTGAGACCACCTGCCTCAGTTCCATCTGGGTTACCGACGAGACCGTTCGCAAGCACTACGCAACCCACGGGCGCGAGGCCGAGTACCGTAAACTCGAACCCGGCAAGGTGGCATATTACGACAGCATGATCCGCATCGACCTTTCCACCCAGGAGAGCATGATCGCACTGCCGTTCCACCCCTCCAACGCATTTACGATCCATGAACTCCAGGCCGATCCCGTGGGCATCCTTACCAAAGTCGAGGAAGATACCCGCAAACGCTTTGGCGACAAGGTTCAGGTGGATCTGGTGTCGAAGGTGAAGGACGGCAAGCTGGTGGCCGACCAGGCACTCATCGCGGGCTGCTCCGGCGGTACCTACGACAACCTCTCCGAGGCTGCCAGCATCATGAAGGGCAAGTCGATAGGCAACGACTACTTTACGATGAGCTGCTATCCTCAGTCCACTCCAGTGTATCTCGCCACCACCCGCAACCACATTGCCGAAGAGCTTCTGGAGGCCGGCGCAGTTATCAAGCCCGCCTTCTGCGGCCCCTGCTTCGGTGCCGGAGACGTGCCTGCCAACAACGGATTCTCCATCCGCCACACCACCCGCAACTTCCCCAACCGCGAAGGCTCCAAGCCCGGCGCAGGGCAGATTTCGCTCGTGGCGCTCATGGATGCACGCTCCATTGCCGCCACAGCCGCCAACGGTGGCGTGATTACGGCCGCAACCGATATCGATTACAAGGATACCCACAAGCCTTACGAGTTCGACAACCGCATCTACAAGAGCCGTATCTACTATGGCTTCGGCAAGGCTGACCTGTCGCTCGACCTTCGCTACGGCCCCAACATCAAGGACTGGCCCACCATGTATCCCATGGAGGACAACATGCTCCTCGAGCTTGCAGCGGTAATCCATGATCCCGTCACCACAACCGACGAGCTGATTCCTTCTGGAGAGACCTCCAGCTACCGTTCCAACCCGCTGAAGCTCTCCGAGTTCGCACTCAGCCGCCGTGTGCCCGAGTACGTAGGTCTTTCCAAGAAGATACAGGAGCAGGATCTGGCCCGCAGGCATGGCAAGGTGTCCGATCATCTGGCTGGCGCACTCAAGGCCGCCGGAGCAGATGCCTCCAACACTTCGTTCGGCTCATGCGTATTCGCCAACAAGCCCGGCGACGGCTCTGCACGCGAACAGGCCGCATCCTGCCAGAAAGTGCTCGGCGGCGACGCCAACATCTGCTACGAATACGCCACAAAGCGCTACCGCAGCAACTGCATCAACTGGGGCATTCTTCCGTTCACCATCGCTCCTGACACCAAGTTCGATTATGAACCCGGCGATTTCGTGTTCGTTCCCGGCATACGCAAGGCCATACTCGAAGGCGCAGAGGAGATCGATGCAAAGGTTATTTCCAAAGACGGCGTGAAGGCGATTCACCTGTTCTTCCAGAACCTTACTGCCGACGAGCGTGCAATCCTCGCCGACGGCTGCCTGATGAATTATTACAAAAACCGCAAATAAAATGGAAAAGATCAAAATGACCACGCCGCTCGTTGAAATGGACGGCGACGAAATGACCAGGATACTCTGGAAGATGATCAAGGACGAGCTCATCCTTCCGTTCGTGGATCTCAAGACCGAATACTATGACCTCGGCCTGCCCAACCGTGACGCAACGGCAGACCAGGTGACCGTTGACGCCGCCAACGCCTGCAAGAAATACGGAGTGGGCGTCAAGTGCGCCACCATCACCCCTAACGCCAAGCGAATGGATGAGTACAAGCTCCACCAGATGTGGAAGAGCCCCAACGGCACCATCCGTTCCATGCTCGACGGCACGGTTTTCCGCACTCCCATTACCATCCCCAGCATCCAACCGGCTGTCAAATTCTGGAAGAAGCCCATCACAATCGCCCGTCACGCATACGGCGACGTTTACAAGAGCGTCGATATCGTGACCGACGAGCCCGGTGTGGCGAAACTCGTTTTCGAGGGTGCCTCCGGCAAGAAGGAAGAGGTGGTTGTGCAGGAGATGAAGGGACCCGGCGTGCTTCAGGGAATGCACAACACGGACAAATCCATCCGCAGCTTCGCCCACAGCTGCTTCCAGTATGCCCTGAGCCTTAAGCAGAGCATCTGGTTCGCAACCAAGGATACCATCGCGAAGAAGTACGACGGACGTTTCCGCACTATCTTCGAGGAAGTGTTCGCCGAGTACAAGGATCGTTTTGCTGAGGCCGGAATCGAGTACTTCTACACCCTTATCGATGACGCAGTCGCACGCGTGATGCGCAGCGAGGGCGGCTTCATCTGGGCCTGCAAGAACTACGACGGCGACGTTATGTCCGACATGGTTTCCACCGCATTCGGTTCCCTTGCCATGATGACTTCCGTGCTCGTGAGCCCCGACGGCAAGTACGAATATGAGGCAGCTCACGGCACCGTGACCCGTCACTACTACAAGTACCTGCAGGGAGAAGAGACCTCCACGAACCCCATCGCAACCATCTTCGCTTGGAGCGGAGCATTCCGCAAGAGGGGAGAACTGGACAATCTGCCGGAACTCATGGCTTACGCCGACAACCTGGAGGGAGCATGCTTCGACGTGCTCAACGAAGGACTTGCTACCAAGGACCTGGTGAACCTGATGGAGGGAATCACTCCCAAGATGCTCTCCTCCGCCCAGTTCCTCGCCGCCATCCGCGAGAGGCTCGAGAAGAGACTCGCGTCGTAGCGCACTGAGCTACAGCTATTTACGAATCGACCTCTGGGAGCTTTTCCCGGAGGTCGATTTTTAATGTACACAAAATCAAAGGATTATGATTACCAGCCGAGCTTGATGTTGTTCGCCATTTCTTCTGCCAGGCGCTGACGGGCCTCCTTGCTGTACCAGGCGATATGAGGGGATAGCAGGAGGCGCTCGGGATGGGCGCAGGTCAGGTAGGGATGACCGGGCTGGAGAGGTTCCTTCTCGTAAACGTCGATTCCGGCGCCGGCGATACGCCCTTCATCGATGGCGCGGGCCAGGTCGGCTTCGACAGCTATGCCACCTCGGCCCGTGTTTACCAGATACGCAGTCGGCTTCATTTTGCAGAGGCCTTCATAATCGATAAGGCCGGCAGTGGCGGCATTGTACGGCGCATGTATGCTTATGACGTCGGAAGTGCGCAGAAGCTCGTCAAGACTTACGGAAGGGTATTCCTTGCAGTGAGCGGTACCGCTTGTGGAATAGTATATGACCTTCATTCCGAAAGCTTCGCCAATGGCGGCCACCTTGTGACCTATTGCGCCCATCCCCACAATGCCCAGCGTCTTGCCGGCAAGTTCCGTAAAGGGATGTCCGGCGTCGACATGGATGCTTCCGGAGCTGTAACGTCCGTCGCGGGCGTAGGCATTGTAATGGAAGGCCAGGCCGGCAAGGTTGAGAATGTGCATCCAGGCAGTCTGTGCCACGGAATCGGTCGAGTATCCGGCTACGTTGCGCACCAGAACGCCACGCTGCGCGCAGAGATCCGTGTCGATGTTGTTGATACCGGTGCCGGCTTCACAGACCAGGCGCAGCTTTGGGGCGGCGTCGAGAAACTCCTTGTTTACCAGTATTTTGTTCAATATGGCAACGTCGGCGTCAGCTACGCGGAGCCGCGCCTCCTCCGGGGTGGAAGAGGGGTAGCATACGAATTCGCCCAGGGCGGAGATGGACGACATGTCGGTATCGCCCATGGTTGCGGCATCGAGGAAAACTATTTTCATGCAGTGTGCTTTTTGCGCCAGAATACTGACGTTATGTCTTTGCCGTGGTAATACAGGCGCTGGTTAGTGTCGGGGTTGTTAAGTGGCCCGCGGGATTCGATGTATGGGCCGACCTTTACGTAATCGAAGACTTCGTAGAAACTGTCTTCAACCTTCTCCCTTCCGCTGTATACGGCGGTCTCAATGCCCGGATAGCTCGATTTGATATGCCGGGCAAGTGCAAGCAGCGCCTCGGGGTCTTTCCCTTCTCCAAGGAAAAGGAAACAGTTGATACCGAAATTGTCAGCAATCAGTTTGTCGACGATTGCGGGAGTGAGTTCCTCGCCGATATCTTCGCGAAGAAAAGGGGAGTGGCATCCAGGGCAATTACCCCGGCAGTTTGATATCTCAACTGCCAGGGTAACGCGATGGGGTATTTCTTCGATGACGGTGTCCGTCAGGGAAGGAATATACTTAAGCATCCTTTTCCTTAGGGGTGTAGTAACGCTTGTCGGCTTCTATCTGACGCGGCTCGGCGAAGGATGAAATACGCTTCAGGTAACCGATGACACGGGTCAGATAGTCAAGGTTTTCGCTGCCGCATTTGGGACACTTGGTAAGGGTGTCCTTGCTGATGTATCCGCAGTCGTTGCACACGGTGTTGCGGCAGTTGAAGGTAAAGTAGTTGGTGCCGTAGTGGGCCGCCACCTTCAGGAGCTGGCGGTACTGGTCCTTGCTGAGGTGCTCCGCGATGTTCATGTGGAGGGCGGAACCGCCGTCCAGGTACTTGACGAAGTCTTCGCCGTGAAGCTTGAACTTGTCGATCATGGACACGTTCACGTCCTCGGGGTTATAGAAATAGGAGCTGTACAGGTTGTGCTTGTCGGAAACGAAGTATCCGTCCTTCTTGTCCCAGGCGTAGTTCTTGGCGGCGAGGTTCTCTGCCGGCACGAACTCGGTGTTGAACATCGCGTCGGGAGTGCGGTCCTTGCGGTTGGCGATGTTGATGGTCTCGAGGATCGTATTAACGAATGCACCGTACTCGGGGTTGGGGGAGACTTCGAGGCCAAGGAACTCTGCTGCTTCGGTCAGTCCGTTCACGCCTACGGTAAGGTACTGCTTCTTCATGTCGATGAAGCCCGCCTTGTACACGTCAAGCATCTCTGCCTTCAGGAAGTCCTTGATGATTTCGTTGAAAGCGATCTGGTACTTGTGGACGCGCTCTGTCATTTCGCGGATGTCGCGGTCGATATAGTTGTCGAACAGATCGTCCTTGTCGTAGAAATTGGAAACGGGATCGAGTGCCTTTCCGTTCTCGAGCTGGACTCCGCGACGCTCCAGGAAATAGCGGCGCACGGAATCCTGGATCAACCGGTTCAGGTTGATGGTCATAACGGATTTGGATCCGGTGGCAACGGATGCCGTACCCATCGAATACTGGTGGGTGGTGTGGTTGTGGTTGTCTTCCTTCTGGATCTCGTTGCGCAGGCGGCAGCAGCTCGACAGGGAGTCGGGGCTGTTGGAGAGATAGCAGAAGAAACTGTGCCCCTTGGACCACATCTCGGCGGTGAAATCGGCGTAGTCTTTGTCGGCGAAGTCGTCGCCGCCGTCGGTCAGCAGGGCCATGGTCTCCACCGGGAAGGTGAGGATATAGTGGTTGCGCTCTTCGTTGAACCAGTTCATGAAGTGGCGCTGCAGCCAGTCGAGGGTC
>JAEELG010000129.1 GCA_016288775.1 Bacteroidales bacterium
GATTCTCCGTACCAGTGTATTTCGGATCCGTACTGTTATAGGGAGTAATATAACCGTACATAAAATACTCGCCCGCCTCAAGAGGATCCACAATAGTGTTGTTGGTCTTGTCCAGGTTACCCGTGGCCCAGAGGGGGCCGCCGTCGTAACCCAGGGAAACGAACTTACCGTTGTCTGTGAGGCTGGTGAGTTTTGCAGCAAAGCTGCTGCCAACGGTCTTGCCTGTCACACTCTTGAACTGGGAGGAAATGGCATACTTATTCGCGGCATTTTGCTTGACTAACTGGAAGTCAAAATCGTATGTGCCGGCAGCATCCAGGAGCCCCCAGAAATAAAGGCCGGTATCCCCGCCCAGGGAGCCGGCATGTGCGGTAAGAGGAAAACCATTGTAGGTTGTTCCAAATGCAGCCTCTCCACCAGGAACTATGCCGGAAAAGTTAAACTGGATAAGATGGGTTGCCGTAAGGACATACTCCTCGCCGGAGCCAAGGGCAGCATATTCAGTCGTGGGAACGAATATCTGGGAGATGCCGGCAGGGGCGGCGAGGCTGATGGTGGCGCTTAGTGTATTCACATTGTCCGTGGAGGTTACGGTATAGGATACCGCGTCAGCCTTTTGGAAATAGCCTTGAACAGCGCCGAAAGTCCATTTGTCGGTGTCATAGGTAGGGGCAGCTGAACACACGAAATCCGGCATATACACGGCACTGAGTTTCTTGCCGGAGGCGGCGAGGGTAAGGTCGGTGAAGGTGGAACCTCCGTCTTTATCGGCGTATGTCCAGGAAGTTCCGTCATAGGTCATTTTCACGTACTGGGTGGTGTTGTCCTCGAAGAAGACATACACGTCGTCGCCGTTTTCCCAGACGGTCTTGACGCCCTTGGTGGTGGCATTGGCGTTCTGCACATCAATGTTGAAAACAAGCTTGGAGGCGTCAATGATACCATCCTCTTTCTCGAGGTTCTCTTTGGAGCAGGCGGCCAGAGCAAGGACGGCCATAGCAAACAGTAAAGTCTTTTTCATTGTTCTTTCCTCCTTCTTTTAAAATTCTTGTTCATCCCCAAAAGGATTGACATAATCCTGAGGGTCTCCGCTTGCGCAGATAACGCCTTCCTGCTTCACCTCGAAAATCAGCATTGAGGGAGCGTCATAAAATTCTTTGTGTTTTGTTTCCATATGGTTGTGAATTAGTTTTTCCACCTAGAAACCCCTAATATACCCCCCCCGACCCATATTTCCAACAGGACAGGAGTCCCAGAATGCAGGTTTTGTAAATTCTGAAACTGGTTTTGTAAATTCCGAAGGCGGAGGAGGGAATGGACTACTTGCAGCCGCCGCGCATCCAGGCCGTCACGGTCTTTCCGGTGTGCTGTTTGAAGGCGGTGCTGAAGGTGCTGTAGCTGCGGTAGCCGCTCTCGGAGGCGAGCTGCTGGGCGGTGAATCCATGCCCGTCGGCCATCGCTTTTTCGTAAAGGCTGATGAAGTGGCGGACGCGAAGGCCGTTGATGTAGGCGTTATAGGTGATACCCAGCTGCGAAAAGTGATAACTCAGATAGGTCCGGTTTGTGCCGATGGCATTGGCAAGCTGGGACAGGGTAAGGTCGTTCTGCAAGTAAAGCTGCGTATCCTCGCAATGCTTTTTCAGGAGGGCATCCATCTTGCTGGGAGTAGCCGGCGGCGCCGATGCCTTTTGCGTCTCTTCAGCCGGTTCTGCCTCCGGCGCAGTACTCTCGCTCAGTTGCGGAAGCGTTTCCACCCGCCACAGCAGCAGCGCCATAATGATGATGCAGTTTATCTGAAGAAGATACACCAGCATGGGGCTGCCTTCGGAGGTGCTGCTGTACATGACGAAGAACAGCAGGAAAAGCCCCAGGATAGTGAGGCTCTGCCAAACTTCCTTGTTCTCCAGGTCGGCATAATTGTCCCTGAGCCATCGTCCATAGTTGCGGACGGCGAAGACCATAAACAGGATAATCAATGCGTACAACGCAATCGCATAAATGCTCAGCGGGAGGTAAAGCACCTCGTCGCCCCGGACGATGCATAAGGCCACTAATACAAGGGCCGGGACCAGCGCCACCAACACCGGCCAGACAGGCCGATGCCTGTCTTGCAGCATAGACACCAGGACGCCTTTTATGGTGGGAAACAGCATCAGCATATCCAGGCCGCAGACAATCGAATAAACAGCAGGCGTGGGATGAAAGGCATAGAACATCCAAAACAAGTGGCTCAAAGCATTCACCACCAGAAAAGCCGCCGCCCATCGGCGCAGACGCACAGGAGACGTTATCTCCGGCGCAATGGCATTTCCGCGTCGCAGCAACAGGTAAAGCGCCGCCACAACGCTGATCCCGATCACGCACCCATAAAGGAGGACAAAGACTATGTCTTGGAGGATCTCTTGTGCTTCCATAAAGTATCCGGTCGAAAGACCACGTAAAGTTACGGTTATTTTTATAAATTTGTAAAATAGGAAAACTAAAACAATCACATTGATGGCAGAATTCAAGTATGCGCCGATGTTCCAGCTCGGCGAGGATAAGACGGAGTATTACAAGATTCCGGGTTCGGAAAAGCTGGTTTCGACTTCCTCTTTCGAAGGGAAGCCCATCCTGAAGGTTAGCCCCGAAGCGCTGACCCTGATGGCCAACACGGCCTTCCGGGACGTCAGCTTCCTGCTGCGCCGCTCCCACAACGAGCAGGTCGCCAGGATCCTGCGCGACCCCGAAGCCTCCGCGAACGACAAGTACGTCGCCCTGACCTTCCTGCGCAACGCGGAAGTGGCCGCCAAGGGCAAGCTCCCCCTCTGCCAGGACACCGGCACCGCCATCATCCACGGCGAAAAGGGCC
>JAEELG010000130.1 GCA_016288775.1 Bacteroidales bacterium
GAGAATGAATTATTTTGAAGAACTGAATAAGGACTATCGGTTCAAGGAGGGTTTCCATACCTGTATCAATTGTGGGACCTGTACTGCCGTTTGCCCTGCGGCGGAGTTTTACCGCTACGATCCAAGGAAGATAGTATCGATTGTGCAGACCCGCGACAACGATGCCATAGAGGCGCTGCTCAAGAGCGATACCATATGGTACTGCGGCGAATGCA
This sequence comes from Bacteroidales bacterium, assembly GCA_016288775.1. GTDB lineage: Bacteria > Bacteroidota > Bacteroidia > Bacteroidales > UBA932 > Cryptobacteroides. Next base: position 216 of record JAEELG010000130.1, read on the forward strand.
TGAGCTGCGTTACGCGCTGCCCCCGCAAGAACGGCCCCGGGCTGGTGATAATGGCACTCCGCAATCTCAGCATTCGATTGGGCTTTTTCGTCGAGAGCGAAAAGGGCCGTCAGGTGCTTCCATTGACCCATGCGCTTGCAGGCAATATTCTCAAATACGGTTATTGTGTTTATCCAGATACCTTCAAGTGGGAAGATCACAAGGAATCCGGTCCTGTCTGGAAATGGCATATGGATCATCTGGAACAGAGCCTGGCACGGCAAGGTGCGAACTACAAAGGCGACGGTCCCGGTGTGCTCAGGCGCATTCCACAGGAATCCCTGGACGAACTCAAGGCAATCTTCGACGTCACCGGCGGCACCGAACGCATCGAAGCCGTCGAGCGATTCTCACTCAGGAAGGCGGAGGAGATGGGCCTTGCTCCCGAAGAGTACGAGAGACAGGCATTTGTTTATAATTCAGGCACTCACGGCAACGAATGATATACGAAGGCAAGCAAAAGATCTGGTCTGATTACCAGAAAGAAATACCCGATGACCACTGGTACTTTGTGCGCAGTTGCATCCGACAGAATTTTTTCCCGGCGTCGGAGCGCATGTTCACCGAAATCACCCGTAACGTACTCGGAAAAGATGTGCATGAAACACCATATCACACAACTTGCGGCGGAATAGCTTATCACTGCGATACCATTCCCCACGAAACCGTCATGACCATCGTAGCGCGACAATTCTCTCTTATGACAGAGGCCGGTTACGAGAATTATGCGGCGTCATGCATAACTTCCTTCGGCAACTATACCGAGGTGCTGGAAACGTGGCATGAGTATCCCGAGCTGGAGGCCCGCATTCGCGAAAACCTTTGGAAGGCGTGCCGCCGTGAATTCAATAAGCCCAAATATCTGGCGCACTCGAGCGATCTGATATACAAATGGCGTAATGAAATAGCTGCCAGGGCAAGGCACTTACTGATTGACAGGCATACAGGCGAACCGTTGCGTATCGTTGAGCACATAGGCTGCCATTATTCCAAAATGTTTCCGAGCAAGGGTGTAGGTGGTGCCGAATACCCGTATGTGCTTTGCGGTATGATTGAGTCTTGGGGCGGACAGGTAGTCGACTATCCGGAGCGGCGTCACTGCTGTGGATATGGTTTCAGGCAGTATCACGTACAGGCCAATCGCGGCTACAGCGTATCGAATACCCACAAGAAGTTCGAGTCCATGGAGCCCTACAGGCCGGACGCCATCATTACAAACTGTCCAGGCTGCCCTTATTTCCTGGACCGCTGGCAGTATGTGATTGCAGAGCAGACAGGCAAGACTTACGGTCGCAACGGTTTCGGCATCCCTGTCTTGACGTATGAAGAGCTGGCCGGCCTGGTACTCGGGTACAATCCATGGGACCTCGGCCTGCAGCTGCATCAAGTGGCCGTTGAGCCGTTGCTTGACAAGATGGGTGTGGAGTTTGACCCTGACGCCAAGTATGCCGGACTGAATAAGGAAGACCTCCTCCGACCCGGGCTTCCTGTCAACATGAAGTGTTTCTAACGAATGGATAAAGTTTTGATTATTGGCGGCGGTATAGCCGGAATGGAGGCTGCGGGCCAGTTGCTGAAGCTCGGTTACGAACCCGTCATCGCCGAGAAGGAAGACCATCTGGGAGGACACGTCGCGGGCTGGCACAAGCTGTTCCCGGACATGATGGACGCCTCCGCGCTGATAGAGCAGCTCGCATCCAAACTCGACGGCGCCACTGTGTATCTCCGTACCCGCGTGGCGTACATGAACCGCCTGAAGGACGGCTACAGCGTCATGCTGTCCAACGGCACGGGCCTGGTCTGCCGGGCGGTGCTCATCGCCTCCGGTTTCCGTCTGTTCGATGCCGCGAAGAAGGAGGAATACGGGTACGGGGTGTACGACCACGTCATCACCAATTCCGACCTCGAGGCCTGGTTCAACGGTGTTGAAGACTTCCGCGTTCCGGAGAATCCCCGCCATATCGCATTCGTCCACTGTGTCGGATCCCGCGACCTCAAGGCTGGCAATCCCCAATGCTCCAAGGTCTGCTGCATGACGGCGATCAAGCAGGCCATCGAGATGAAAGAGAAGTTCCCGGATGCTGAAATCTGGTGTTTCTACATGGACCTGCGCCTCTTCGGCAAGAAGTACGAAGACTTTTACATCAACGCCCAGCGCGACCACGGAATCCATTTCGTCCGCGGGCGCGTTTCCGAAGTGGGAGAGGATATAGACGGCCGCGTGGTGCTGAAAGCCGAAGATACTCTCGCCGGCACCCAGGTCAAACTGAAGGCCGACCTGCTGGTGCTTATGGCCGGCATGCTCTGCAACGAAGATACCGCCACAATTGCCTCAATGGTGCGTGCGGCGGTGGATTCCGACGGTTTCATGCGCAGCCGCGACAATATATACCGCATCAACGAGTCCAACAGGCCCGGAATTTTCTTTGCCGGGGCTTGTACCGGCACCAAGACCGTCCCGGAAACGGTGGCCGAGGCCCGTGCCGCCGCTCTCGACATCCACAATTATCTGAGCGGCAATGATTGATTTCGGTTTCGGTCTGTCCAGGAGTTCCGCAGTCCGTCTCGATGAGGTGGACCTCAGCCTGTACAAGCGTCTGGAGGAACTGGAGCCTCAGGTGCGTACCTGCATCGGATGCGGTTCCTGCAGCGCCACGTGCACGGCGGGCCCCTGGTCGGGCATGAGCATCCGCAAGGTTATTCTGAATCTCCAGAGGGGCCGTGACATAGAAAAGATGCTTTCCAACTGCATGCTCTGCGGCAAGTGCACCATGGTGTGCCCCCGCGGCATCAATACCAGGCACCTGATTCTCAGTCTGTGCCGCATTTACGAGAAGAAATGAGAGAGAGATTCGCATCCGGATTCGATCCTTTCGTGCTGCCGTTCCTGATCGGGTTCTTCTTCGTAATCGGCTACTGCATCCTGGGCATTGTTCGCATCATGTTCCAGCTGTCCAGGGAAGACCGCCGCATGTTCCTGCTGTCGCTGATCACTCCGACAACGGCGCTCAAGAATATCTGGGACATATTCGCCAACTGCCTGCTGCACGTGAAGCTTTGGAAGCGCAACAAGGTTTTGGGATTCATGCACTCGAGCATCGCTTTCGGCTGGTTCATGCTGATAGTGCTCGGGCATATAGAGGTGATGCTGTACTGTCCCGGTCGTATTCACCTCTTCTATTATCCGATCTTTTTCAACTACTTCGTTGCCGAGAATGAGTCCACTATAGGAGGCGCCGTACTGTTTTTCCTCATGGACTTCTTCCTTCTGCTGGTGCTTGCAGGAATAGCGCTTGCCATTATCAAACGTGTGCGCTCCCGCATCTTCGGCATGCGGCGCACCACCCGTCCCAGTATGCTGGACCGGGTGGGCCTGTATTCACTTTGGGCCATTTTCCCGCTCCGCCTGCTGGCCGAGAGCTTCACCGCCCATATCAGCGGAGGCTCGTTCCTTACCATTCCGGCCAACTGGGTATTCAGGCAGTTCCTTGGGAATGACCTGCACATGCTCCCGACATGGTGGGCATACAGCCTGGCGCTCTGCGTTTTCATGCTGGTGCTGCCGTTTACCCGCTACATGCATATCCCGGCCGAGATGATGCTCATTCCCATGCGCAATGCGGGCTTGAAGATCCGCCACGCACGCAAGGGATTTGCACGGGTCGAGGTGCTGAGTTGTCCGGGCTGCGGAGTCTGCATTGACGCTTGTCCCATGAGCGTCAAGAAGGCGAACCTGAAGGACTGCACGGTGTACCTGAACCGCCAGCTGCGGCGCGGTAACGAAAAACGGATCGAGGAAATCAGCGACAAGTGCCTCCTGTGCGGCAAATGCGAGGCCCTGTGCCAGGTCGGCGTCGAGGGTCCGGCTCTGCGTATTGCCCAGCGTGAGCGCAGGAAATACGGATTCAGCCAGGATTACTCCGGTATCGACGTGGCTCCGATGGCGGCTGCGGCGAAAGGTGCGAAGGTGCTGTATTTCTCCGGCTGCATGACCAGACTGACACCTTCGGTAGGCAAGGCCGTGTGCTCGCTGCTTCAGAAAGCCGGCGTCGATTATGTCTGGGCCGACCGTGACGAGGGGCTTTGCTGCGGCAGGCCCATGCTCACCGCCGGCCGTACCGAACAGGCACGTCAGCTGATACGCAAGAACGAAGAGATGATTCTGGGCAGCGGTGCCGGGACTCTTCTGCTGAGTTGCCCCATCTGCTACAAGATATTCACCGAGGAGTATAACTTGCCCGGCGTGCGGGTGGTGAATTATGTAACATTCTTTAACGAACTGGTTGAACAGGGGATGCTCAAACTGGAAAAGGGAGACCTGTTCTACGTCTATCACGACCCCTGCGAGCTCGGCCGTGGCTGCGGTATATATGAAGAACCGCGCAAACTTCTCGGCCGCGCCGCCGGTATAACCGAAGCGCCGAAAAACCGCGCCGAAAGCATCTGCTGCGGCGGTTCCCTGGGCAGTCTGACCCTCGATTTCCAGCACCGGGAGGCCATGACGCTGAACGCCTTGAAGAATCTGTACGAGAGCAAGGCGGACGCCATAGCCACCGCCTGCCCCCTGTGCCTTGCCACCTTCAGCCGCTATTCCGAACGCCCCGTCCGCGACATCGCCGAGGTGCTGGACGCCCAGAGCCATGTATAGGTGATGAACCACATCGGAGAAATAATCTCGTTGGGAGTGGCTCTGTCATGGACCGTCACCGCCTGGTTTGCCGACAAGGCGAGCCGGAGAGTCGGCGCCAACGTGACCAACGTATTGCGATTGGTCCTTGCAACCGTCTTTCTTGGAATTCTGCTGTGGATAACCGTCGGAAGGCCTTATCCTGTTTATGCGGACGGACAGACCTGGCTATGGCTTGGACTGTCTGCGATCGTGGGTTATCTCTTCGGAGACTGGTGCCTCTTTAACTGCTATACCTATATCGGGCCGCGATTCGGTCAGCTCTTGATGACGCTTGCTCCGCCTATGGCGGCCGTTGCCGGATGGGCAATGCTTGGCGAGACCCTGGGCTGGACATCGATTATCGCGATGGCGGTGACGCTCGGCGGTATTGCCATTTCCATCATCAGCCGCGATTCCGGTAAGCACCTGAAGCTTGATTTGCCACTGAAAGGAGTATTGCTGGGAATAGGCGCCGGTATCGGGCAGGGTGTCGGCCTGGTACTCAGCAAAATCGGCATGCAACACTATGCCGCGGCCATTCCTGCCGATGCGCCTGCTGCATTGTCAGGAATGATGCCGTTTGCGTCTACGATGCTTCGGGCAATCGTGGGCGGCGCAGGCTTTTTGATAATGCTCGCCCTTGGAGGCGGACTTGAGAAGCTTAAGAGTGCCGTACATGACCCCGTGACCATGAAATATGCCTCCATTATCACCCTGTTCGGTCCTGCTCTGGGGGTCTCTCTTTCACTGATGGCTGTGCGATATGCCAACGCCGGTATAGCATCTACCATCATGGCGATGACCCCGGCTCTCATCATCATTCCTGAAATCATCTTCAGGAAGAAAATGATACGCCTTAAGGAAATCATTGGCCTCGTAGTCAGCCTCGCCGGTGTTACTCTGTTCTTTTTGTTGTGATGGAAAAGCTATTGTCTCTGGATATGTACGCAAGCGCGGGAGTCGGTGTTCTGGCTCTTTTCCTGGGAATGTTCCTTACCAGGAAGATAGCGTTCCTCAAGCGCTTCTGTATTCCCGCCCCTGTGTCGGGAGGCCTGCTAATATCCCTGACAACCTTGATTCTGTATGTGGTTTTCGGGGTTGAATGCCGGTTTGACGGAACCGTAAAGGACCTGTGCATGATGCTGTTCTTTACTTCCGTGGGCTTTCAGTCCGATCTGAAAGTGCTCAGGAGAGGCGGACGTCCCCTTCTGGTGATGATCGCCCTGGTGGCCGGTCTCATAGTGGCACAGAACTTTATCTCCGTCGGGATAGCCAGGGGCCTGAATATGGATCCGCTGTTCGGCATGGCGGCAGGATCCATTCCCATGAGCGGAGGGCACGGCACTTCAGGTGGATTTTCTCCGCTGTTGGAGCAGATGGGGCTGACAGGGGCGTCTTCCATCACAATGGCGGCGGCGACTTTCGGCCTTGTGGCGGGGTCGCTTCTGGGCGGGCCGCTTGGCGAAGCCCTCATCCGGCGCCATAAGCTTTCCGGGCAGTCCGACTCCGGTGACGTAATGGCCAGTATCGAAACCACCGAATCGCGAGAAAAGGCTGCCGGAACAGAGGAGCACGCTTTCCGCGATTCCCTCCAGGGCGCCTGCATCCTTCTGGTCGCAATGGCGATAGGGACAGGCCTGAGCAGGCTGCTGGCCTTGACCGGCATTACCTTCCCGACATATTTCGGGGCTCTTCTGGCAGCATGTGTAATGAGGAATGTGTTCGCCCTGTCGCCGAAATGGGAGAAGGAGTTGAAACTTGGCAAGCTGGTTTCCATCGGCGACATCTGCCTGCAGCTATTCCTTGGCATGGCCATGGCCAGCCTGCGGCTTTGGGAACTGGCGTCGCTCGCGTTGCCGCTGACGCTTATCCTGCTGGCCCAGGTTGCGTTCATGGCTCTTTACGGTGCGTTCGTCGCGTTCCCGTTGCTGGGTAAGAAATACGACAGCGCCGTGCTGGTCAGCGGCCTTTGCGGCTTCGGCCTGGGTGCCACTCCCAATGCAATGGCCAATATGTCGGCGGTCTGCTACAAGTACCGCTACTCTGTCCAGCCTTTTATAATCGTTCCCATTATCGGAGCCATGTTCGTGGATTTGATCAATACCGGCGTGGTTACCGTTTTCCTGAATCTTATTCGCTGATTATGAAACGTCTTGCTCTTGTCCTATGCCTGGTGGCCATGGCTGCATGTTCCGTGCACAAGGCTCCGCTTGTAGGCATCACCTGTTCCCGATCTTCTTCTGGCTCAACTCTGCTGTCCTCGGCCTACACTGAGGCTGTCAGCAAAGCCGGAGGCGTACCTGTGGTGCTCCCGACAGTCAGTACAAGGGAAGAGGCGGATGCGCTTCTTGCTGCCCTGGACGGCTTAGTTTTCTCCGGCGGAGAAGATGTCGATCCGGCCTGGTACGGAGAGGATGTGATGAACGAGACCGTGTATATGGATACTGTGCGCAACCATAGCGACAGCCTGCTTGCCCGCGCCGCCGTGGCTTGCAGAAAGCCCATTCTGGCCATATGCCGGGGGGAACAGCTCATGAACGTTATGCTGGGCGGCTCTCTCTATCAGGATATCCCCACCCAGGTTCCGGAGTCAGTGGGTCATGGTGGCGGTGCCCGGCACAAGATTGGCCTTGAAGAGGGCGGATTCCTCCGGAAGTTGTACAATGCTGATTCACTGGAGGTTAACTCCTATCATCACCAGGCGGTAAAGGATCCGGCTCCGGGTATCCGCATTGCCGCCAGAAGCGCCGAGGGCATAGTCGAAGCGTATGAAACGGACCAGGTCTGGGCCGTACAGTTCCATCCCGAGAAGATGATTCAGAAAGGAGAGGACTGCTGGCTGTGCCTGTTCAGCGCTTTTGTGGAGAAATTATTTTGACTACCTTTGCAGAAACCAAACCTTACGAATAATGAAGAGATTCATCATCACCATCGCTGCCGCAGCGCTCTGCACGCTGGCTGCGTTTGCACAGAACGACAAGGCCGACAACATCATCGGCAAGTATATCTGCGGAACCGGAAAGGATGCCTACAAGGTGGAAATCACCAAACAGGCCGACGGTGGCTATAAGTGCCAGATTTTCTGGGTGGCGGACCCTCTCGACGAGAACGGCAAGCCTTCACTCGACACCAAGAATCCCGACAAGTCCCTGCGCAACGTTCCCATGGACAGGGTCGTCCTCTTCAAAGACCTCAAGTATGACGCTGAGAAGAAGCACTGGAGCGATACAAAGATTTACGATCCCAACCGTGGCATCAAGGTCAAGGTCACGATAAACTTCGACAATCCCAAGACCCTCAAGGTCCGCGGCACCGTATTCGGAATCGGCGAAACCGTTACCTGGAACAGGATTTAATCTATAGCTTCAAGATAGAAACTCAGCGGACGGAAGCCGTCGTTGCAGCTTATCATCGCACTGAGGGGATTCTTCATCCAGCCGTCGTAGAAGTTGCCTTCGCCGCGGGCGAGGGCCTCCACGAAGGGCCGCATGCTCTCCCACGCGGATTGGCACATCCCTTCAGGCATCGCCCCGCCACGCGAAATCCACACCTGCCCGATCTGCACGTCACAAGTGTGCTGGATCGGGTTTTCGTATTCCGCCATCAAGTCTTCGTAGACCGTCCGGCGCACTGCGGTGATGCGGACGTCCATCAGATGTTCACGTCTTCCAGCTCTTCCTCGCTGCGGAGGTTGGTGGTGATGAAGCGCTGGCGGTCGACGGTGTTGTCGCCCATGTAGAAGTCCATGATGTCGGCGATGGATTCCTCTTCGGCTAGCGATACGGGGTCGAGGCGCATGCCGTCGCCGATGAAGTCGGCGAATTCGTCGGGGCTGATCTCTCCGAGGCCTTTGAATCGGGTGATTTCCACTCCGGTTTTCAATGCGGATATGGCCTTCTCCTTCTCTTCGGGCGAATAGCAGTAGCGGTTCTCCTTCTTGTTGCGGACGCGGAAGAGGGGAGTCTGCAGTATGTGCACGTGCCCGCGGCGGATCAGGTCGGGGTAGTACTTCATGAAGAAGGTCAGCACAAGCATGCGGATGTGCATTCCGTCGTCATCGGCATCGGTGGCTACTATGATGTTGTTGTAGCGAAGATTGTCGA
>JAEELG010000002.1 GCA_016288775.1 Bacteroidales bacterium
CGAGTTGACCACCTTGCGCACGGCCTGCAGCATTTCTGTCGGCGGCACCGGCTTCACTCCGGCGGGCAGCCCGGAAACGAACGGGCAGGCGTTGCAGTTTATGTACACCGTCATGCGTTCGGCGGGCAGCAGGTCGGCGTAAGCCCGCACGCTGAAATAAACGCCCCTGGGCGCCATTTCGCGGGCGAGTTCGGCCTCCAGCACGGTGCACGCCAGCCGCAGACGCGTATTTCCCTCGGGACCGAAGGGATACTTGGCGCTCAGCGAAACGCTTACCCCGCGGTCGCGCCAGCCGCCGGAAGCGGTAGTGGTGGTCCAGCACTTGCGCAGCGGGTAGTCGTACCTCGGACGCACAACCCTCTGCTGCCCGGTGCGGAAATCTCCCAGGCTGTGGGTGAGAAGCTTGAGCGTCGCGTCCTCGTCGAGGTCGCCGATCAGCACGATCAGGCCGTTCTTCATGGCGCCGCCCTTCTGCTGCAGATACTCGGCCATGCGCACGGCGAAATCTTCCGAAGGAATCTCCGGCATGCTGCCTGCGGCGAACGCGTAGCGGGGGCACATGGTGCTGTCAAGAATGGCGCGGGTGCCTTCTGCGGAGTACTTGTCGCGCACCATCCGCACTGCCTTCTCGGCGCGATAGCGGCCGTATGCTTCTGTATCCGCCTCCGCAGTGCCCGCCACCGACAGCATGGTCTTGACCACCAGGCTCAGCGCGGAACTCGGGGCGGCGCCGGAAAAGCGCACGTCGGACAGCGAAATCTCCGGCTGCATCGACACTCCGTTCATGGCGAGCAGGTCTGCCAGATGCGATCCGCTCATGCCAGCCGCCTTGCACAGCGGCAGCACCTCACCGGCGAACGCGGCCTCGGAGCCCTTGAGCCCCGGAATCTCGTTCAGGCCGCCCTTAACCATGAATCCGTAACGGAACGAGCCCTTGGTGTCGGTCTTCTTGAAAACCACGTTCATGCCGTTGGAGAAGGTCCACATCTTGCCGCCGGTGAAAGCGTCGGTGGCGGTGCTCTTGAGCTTCACCTTGCGGCGCGGGCTTGCCAGATTAAGGGTGTCCGACTGCACCGGGATATCGGCAACGGAGCTGCAGCCGCGTTTCCAGCCTTCGGCGAAGGCGGCGGCGACGCTGTCGCGCACGGGCTTGACAGGTGCGCCAACGGCGAGGCGGAGATTGCGCTGCGGCGCTATGAGTGCGGAGATATAGCGGTTGAGGAGCTCCCGTTCGCGGTTCTCGTCGAGTTTCTTGCCCGAGAATGGTGCGCTCAGAGTGGCGTATGATGCCAGATTTGACCCGTACAGATAATTGGCCACGCACTTGTCAACGTAGTCCGTGTTGGTCATGCGGTGACTCCCCTGCTCGCGTGCCGCGACGCCGCTCACCATGCCGCGTGCGAACACGGTCTCGCTGAGCGTAGCGCCGTCTTCGTCAAGAGCCGAAAGTACGCCCGCAACCACCCCCAGGGCCTCTTTCAGCAGTGTGGGATCGGTCTGTACGGAAATCCTGACGGACTCGTCGCCGGCTGTATCGTCGCTGCCCAGATAGCGGACGCGGTAGCTTGCAAGAGGGATTCCGGCATCGGCGAAAGCCGCACGCATCCTGCGCTCGGTGATGATGTCCATTTCCGTTGCCAGTATGCGGCTCATCACCGGCTGCACGGTGTTCATCAGCTCCCTGTCGGTGCGGGGCGAGCGGTAGGAAACGTCGATCGTGCCGACGGGATTGGTCAGAGTGACCACCTCGGCCTCGTCCTGCCTGCGCCAGCTGTACTGCCAGGTATTTTCAGGCGTCTCGCGCTGCGAAATCGTCATCGAGAGTATCCTCATGCGCTCCTGGGTGGAGGCGATGTCGATGTCGCCGCTCACCGCGAGAGCCTGACCGTAGCGCCACGAGCGCGCGATGTCGAAGAGCAGCAGAAGCATGGAGTCGGATACCTCGGAGCGGGACACCGGCACACCGGCGAAGCGGTAGGTGGTGGCGTCGCGCAGATGGCGTATGAAGCCGTTCCTGTCGTAGCGCACCGAGTGCGCGGCCAGGAATTCGTATGGTTTGCGGGTGGTGAAATGTGGCAGGTCCACCAGATCCTTCCGAGGCTCGGCGCTGTCGTGCCGGTGCGGCTGCACCAGGGCGAAGTCGGCGAACCCCGGAGTCCCGGTGTTCTTTACCAGATAATAGCTTATCCCGTTGGGAAGGGTACCGGTGGTGTATTCCGGAGCCTTGGCCAATTCAGGAAGGCCCTGGGCCCGGACACTGCCACTGAGCAGCAGCCCGGCCGCCAGGGCCATAAGGTATATTGCTCGCAATGCTTTCACATTGCAAAGATAGTATTATTTAATGAATTCGTGCGATGCGGTCATGGCCTTTGGGTCAAGCGCTTCGTCGAGCTTCTCCTTGGTCATGTAGCCGTGCTCGAGCACCAGGTCGTACACGCTGCGGCCTGTCTCCAGGGCTTCCTTGGCCACCTTCGTGGAGGCCTTGTAGCCGATGTAGGGGTTGAGCGCGGTGACGATTCCGATGGAATTCTTGACCATCTCGTAGCAGTGGTCGGCGTTCACGGTGATACCGTCGATGCAGCGGGTGCGGAGGGTGTCCATCACGTTGCGGAGCCAGGTCTGGCTCTCAAGGATTGACTGGACGATCACGGGCTCCATCACGTTGAGCTGCAGCTGGCCGGCTTCGGCGGCGAAGGCTACGGTGGTGTCGTTGCCTATCACCTTGAAACACACCTGGTTGGTGACTTCGGGGATAACCGGGTTCACCTTGCCGGGCATGATGGAGGAACCGGGAGCCATAGGCGGCAGGTTGATTTCGTGCAGGCCGCAGCGGGGACCGGAAGCCATGAGGCGCAGGTCGTTGCAAATCTTGGAGAGCTTGACGGCCAGGCGCTTCAGGGCGGCGGAATAGCTCACGTACGCGCCTGTGTCGGGGGTTGCCTCCACCAGGTCGGGAGCCTTCTCGAAGGTGTCGCCGCTGAACTCGGAGAGGCGCTTGGTGCACAGCTCCGCGAAGCCGGGAACGGCGTTGAGGCCCGTTCCGATGGCGGTTCCGCCCATGTTTATCTCCTTGAGCAGCACAACGTTGCGCTCGAGGTTGGCAATCTCCTCCTCGAGGTTGTTGGCGAAGGCGTTGAACTCCTGGCCGGAGGTCATGGGAACGGCGTCCTGCAGCTGCGTGCGTCCCATCTTGATGATATCGTTGAACTCTTCGCCCTTGGCGCGGAAGCTGGAGATGAGGGCCTTCAGGGAGGCCACCAGGTGCTTGTTCATGCGCACGAAGGTATAGCGGAATGCGGTGGGATACGCGTCGTTGGTGGACTGTGCGCAGTTCACGTGGTCGTTGGGGGAGCAGTATTGATATTCGCCCTTCTTGTGCCCCATGAGTTCGAGTGCGCGGTTGGCGATGACTTCGTTGGCGTTCATGTTCACGGAGGTGCCGGCGCCGCCCTGCATCATGTCCACGGGGAACTGGTCCCAGAGCTTGCCGTCCACGATTTCCTGGCAGGCGGCCACGATGGCGTCGCCGATCTTGCGGTCAAGCACGCCGAGTTCGGCGTTGGCGCTGGCGGCGGCCATTTTCACGTATGCCATCGCTATGATGTACTCCGGATAGTGGCACATGCGGGTGGTTGAAATCCTGTAGTTTTCGAGAGCCCTCTGGGTCTGGACTCCGTAGTAAGCGTCGGCGGGAACCTTGAGTTCGCCGAGAAGGTCGCTTTCGACCCTGAATTTGGTTTCAGACATATAGTAATAGTGCTAGATGTACAAAGATAGCAACTTTGGCACGCAAAATGTAATAAATTTTGCTAAATTTGTCGTTCGAATCTAAAAACGTTTGTAGAGATGAAAAAGATTTTAGTTTCCCTCGCAGCGCTTTTCGCCGCTGCAACCATGCTTTCCGCCCAGAATATGGCGGATGCCACCGAGACTGCAAAGCTCGCCAACGAGGCCCTCGGCGAAGGCAACTACGCTACCGCGCTTGCCGGTTTCCAGGAGGCTCTCAAGATGGCAGAGGCCTGCGGTGACGAAGGTCTGGAGCTTGTGGCGACCTGCAAGGACATCATCCCCAAGACCATGAATGCAATCGCCAAGAGTCTGCTCAACGATAAGAACTACGACGAGGCTATCGCCAAGTTCCTCGAGACTGCGGCCATTGCAAAAGAATACGGTGACGAGGAACTCGCCGCCAAGGCAGAAGGCCTTATCCCTCAGATTTACAGCCAGAAGGGTAGCGCCCTGCTCAATGCCAAAGACTTCGACGGTGCAGTCGAGGCCTTCGACAAGGTGCTTGCCGCAGAGCCCGAAAACGGCACCATCGCCTTCAAGAAGGGCGAGGCCCTGAGGAGCGCCGGTAAGATGGCCGAGGCAGTCGAGGCTTACAAGCTCGCCGCCGCCAACGGACAGGAGAAAAACGCCAACACCCGCCTGGGCTCCATCTATCTGACCAACGCCCAGAACGAGCTCAAGGCCAAGAAGTTCGCCGACGCCGTGAAGGACGCCCTCGAGAGCTACGAGTACAACCAGAATCCTTCCGCTTACTACATTGCGGGCATGGCTTCCCAGTATGCAGGCAAGAACAACGACGCCATCAAGTACTTCGAGCAGTACCTCGATGCCGCCCCTACCGCAAAGAACGCGGGCCAGGTGGCTTACACCGTCGGCGCCCTGTACCAGAACGCCAAGAACACCGCCAAGGCCAAGGAGTTCTACACCAAGGCATCGTCCCTTGGTTACGCCGATGCCCAGAAGGCCCTCAGCGCACTCAAGTAACATGACCGCCCTCGAGCTGTTGGCTCCGGCGAAAGACAAAAACGTCGGCATCGCGGCAATCGACTGCGGTGCCGACGCCGTTTACATAGCTGGCCCCGCGTGGGGCAACCGCAAGGCAGCCGGCAACAGCATGGAAGATATCGCCGAACTGTGTGAGTACGCCCACCGGTTCGGCGTGCGCATTTTCCTCACCGTCAACACTTTGATCTACGACGACGAGTGGGACGCGGTGCATTCCATGATGCTGGAGGCGCAGGATGCCGGCGTGGACGCGTTCATCTTCCGCGAGGAGCGGCTGCTGACGTGGCCCGACATCCGCGTGCCCATGCACGCCTCCACCCAGTGCTCCATCCGCAGCGTGGCGCAGGCGAAGCACTTCGACGAGCTGGGCTGCGCCCGCATCATCCTGGAGCGCGGGATTTCGCTCGCCGAGGTTCGCGAAATCTGCGCCGCCGTGAGTTGCGAGGTGGAATTCTTCGTTCACGGCGCGCTATGCGTGTGCTACAGCGGCGAATGCCGGCTCTCGGAGTACCTCGACGGGCGCAGCGCCGACCGTGGCGAGTGCATACAGGCCTGCAGGTCGTTGTATGACCTGGTTGATGCTGACGGGCGTGTGCTGGTTCACGACAAGGCGCTTCTGTCGCTGCGCGACTTCAAGCTGCTCGACCGCCTGGAGGAACTGGCGGACGCTGGCGTGAGCTCATTCAAGATCGAGGGGCGCCTCAAGAACGCGTCATACGTGAAGAACGTGGTGCGAGAGTACAGCTTGGCGCTTGACTCGCTCGTGGCGCGCTACCCGGACCGATACTGCCGTGCCTCTTTCGGGCACGTGAGCGGCGGCTTCGCGCCCGACTCCGACAAGACCTTCAATCGCGGCTACACCCAGTGGTGGCTTGACGGCAAGCGCGGCCCCTGGTCGTCGATGGACGCTCCAAAGGCCATGGGTGAGTACGTCGGCGAAGTTGCGTCCGTGCGGCCCGAAGCCGGCGGCTCGCTGCGCGTCGCCGTGCGCCCCGCAAACCCCGGCGTCACGTTCGCGAACGGCGACGGATTCGCTTTCGTGAGCCGCTCCGGCGCCATTATCGGCTTCCGTGGCGACCGCTGCGATTCTACCATTATATATATATATAAGAAGGTAGAGGGCCTCAAGCCCGGCGTGCGGCTCTACCGCAACGTGAACGCCGCCTTCGAGCGCGAAATAGAGGCCCGCAGTCCTCGCCGCGAGATTTCCGTCGACGTGGACGTACGCGTAAACGGCTCGTTCGTAATCGAACTCACCGCCACCGCCGAGGACGGCCGCACCGTCACGAGCCGCTTCAACGCCGATGTCGAGAAGGCGGAGAACCGCGAGCGCGCCGAATCCATGCTCCGCGAGCAGCTCTCCAAGCGCTCCGGCGCCTATTCCTTCAGCGTGCGCTCGCTGGATGCCACCGGCGCACTCCCGCTCCTCAGCGCCTCCACCATCAATTCCATGCGCCGCCTCCTGGCAGATGATCTGTCTTCTCTGCCCCTCGCTCAGCGTGATGTGCAAACCCCTGAAAATCAGCCTCTTGCCGGAAATCGATTACATCAAAATGCGCAATCGGTTTTAAGCAAAACATTGAAGGGCAATGACTTGTGCAGCACGGGGGAGAGCCTTATGCGGACCAGATACTGTATAAAGTTCGAGCTGGGGATGTGCCCGCGGTACCAGAAGGCGCCGCAGACGGGTCCGTTGTATCTGATAAACAACGGGCGCCGTCTAGCCCTTGGCTTCGACTGCGCCCGCTGTGAAATGACGGTGAATAAGACTACTTAGACACCTTCACAAGTTCCTTTTCGCTCACAACGCGGCCCTTCTTGTCCTTGGTGACCACTTTCACGTCGCCGATGCCCTTTGCGAGCCACTGCTCCGTGTGGTTCTGTGCCTTCAGGCCCATCACCTTGTCGGTGGTGTCGTACTCAAGGCACCAGCAGTCGAATTCGCCAGCTTCTACGGTGATCTTCTCGTGCTTGGTGAAGCGTACCTTGCTGTAGTCGCTGGTGAGCATCAGGCTCTCGATGGTTACTGAGCAGTCGCCCAGGTCGGCGCCGATCACGGGATTCTCGGGCAGGATAGGGGAGTTGCCCTTTGCGGTCACGCCCTCGCCGAACTGGCCGAGCGAAGCGTTGATGTCGGTGTGGAAGAGGCCGCCCTCGGTCCAGACCTTGCATCCGGCCATGGAGGCCACGCCGGGCATCACAACGTCGAAGGTGATGGTGGTCTTGCCGCCGGCGACAGCCTTGTCCTTAACGACATACTGGTACTGGCCGCCATCCACTACGCCCTTTGCGTCTTTACGGATGTAATCGAGTTTGGTGCCTGCCTCGCCGCAGAACCAGGTGTCCTGCGCGGATGCGCCCGCGCACAGCGCACAAAGCGCCATAAGAGTCAAAAACAAACGTTTCATATTTCAGTTGAATAATATTCCGAGCGCTAATATAAGCTTTTTTCGGAGAACAGGCAAAAAGGGTGCCTATTTGCGCATCGCCTCCACGAGCTGGAGTTGGGTGGATACGCTGTTTACCAGCTTCTCGAGAATTATCGGCTTGGTAATGAAATCGTTGGCTCCAAGATTGTAGCCCTTGACCACGTCTTCGGTGCTGTTGAGCGCAGTTAGGATAATCACGCGGATATCGGCTGTCATGGGGTTGGAGCGGATGAGCTTGAGCACCTCGAAACCGTCGATTCCGGGCATCATGATGTCCAGAAGGATAAGGTCGGGCTTCTTTTTCACCACTTCCTCCACCGCGCGCTTGCCGTTTTCCGCCGTGCGCACAGTGAATTTGAAGCGCGACAGCATTTTGGTCACAAGCATAAGGTTGAGGGGCACGTCGTCGACTGCCAGCACGTTGAATTTGCTGAAATCCGTCATTTCTTGGTTTGATGCTCGGCGCGCTCTATGCTGGCCTTCCAGATATTGGGCGTCATGCCTGTGACTTTCTTGAAAACGTTGTTGAACGACGAAGCGCTCAGAAATCCGCACTTCTCGGCGATTTCCATCTGCTTGGCGTCGGGATTGGCAAGTATGTACTGCTCGGCGTAATCTACGCGCAAAGTGTTTATAAGCTCGGGGAATCCGACGTTGTAGGCGTTGTTCACCAGCTTGGATACGTAGGTCTTGTTGGTGCCCATGCGCTCCGCCACGTCGTTCAGGGTGAGGCTGGGCTGCAGGAACAGCTGCTCGTCCATCATCAGCTTCTGGAACTTGGGAACCAGGCTGTCTTCCTCCCACGTCTGACCGACTGCGGCGAAGATGTGCTGATTGATTGCCGGCATTTCGGGAGAGTCGAGACCGGACTTCCATTCTTCGAGGTGCAGGTTTTCTCCGATCTTCTCCTGTGCGCGGAGAAGGGCGTCCTCTTCGGCGTCGTCAAGCAGGGAGTCGAGCATGCGGCTGGTGACCTCCGCTTTGGTCTTCTCGCCGTAATTGTAGCGCCAGCCGTAAGTTATTTCCGACAGTCGGATAGTACGCTTTGGGCCGAAGAGTGCGACAACACAGAAGCAGAAGACAAAAATGCTGACGACAAAGGCGAACAAGGCCATCAACCATCCGTGGGTGTTGACGAAGTCCTTGATTATAGGCGTTTTTGCCACAAGGGCGAAGAAGATGACGGTAATGTCGAAGTACAGGAGCTGACGGGTCTCGATTTCACCGCCCTTGAAGAAAAAGCGCAGTATTGTTCCAAACCTGAAATGCCCCTTTATCTTATATACTATTAAATATATGAGTAGCCAGGCTATAAAACCGTAATTGACGATGTGATAGATTCTGAAGGTCGATATGAAGAACACATACAAAGGGGCGCCCCTGTATGGTTCAAGAGCGCTCCAGCCGTTGGCATAGTAACTGTTAAGTGCAACTGCGAGGTTGTCGGCGCCGACCATGAAAAACAGCATCAGCGAAGATGTCAGCAGTGCCACCGGGATAGCTAACCACAGCATCTGCAAGGGATGACGGGTGGAGGTGCCGCTCAGCTTGCGCAGGTACATGATAATCAACGGAACCAGACTCGGAGTGGCGAGCTGGGCGACCAGTACAGCTAATATCTGGAACTCGGCGGGGGTTGCTACGTCGGCATAGCAGCCGTCGTAGAACAGGAACATAGCCAGGACGCCAAGCAGGGCAAACAACTCATTATGGGTATCCGACCTGCAGGCGAAAATGCGATGAGCCACGAACCAGAGGATCGCGGTATACAACGGCAGGAATATTAATAATGAGCGTATCAAAAGTCGTCGTTGTTTTCGTAAATGCTCGTTTCCCAGTCACCGACCGACGGCGCAAACGTTATTGCGGTGTACACCGAGCTCAGGTCGAGTCCGATGTGGAAGGTGTACTGCTTGCCGTAAACGAACTCGTTGTTGGGGAGAAGGCCGTAAAGCATGAATTTGCGAACCTGGTCCTTCAGCGGTTCATAATAGAAGTTGTTATGGGTGAAGCCGTCAACGTCGAAGACCACTTCAACGCACTGCTTGCCCATTTCTATGTCGTCAGGAATTGAATAGTAGCGGTGACTGTCGGCCATGCGGTCCTCGAGGGTGTCCCAGCCGACATATTTCTCGTTCTCGCTGCCGACGCCAACGAGCGCGTCGCCTTCGAACACCACGACCTTGCGGTAGTAGCCTTGCTTATGCCAGGCGCCGGAGCTCTGGATAATGTCGTTGACAAACACGCCGGCCGACGCCACGTTGGTGGCGGTGAGCTTGCGCAGGTGGATAAGGCCTTGCAGGTCTTTGTCGGGAGTTATGTCGCAGATCTTGTATCCGATGTCATTGGTGATATGCTGGAACACAAGAGGGACCATATTGAGCTGGTCTATGGCGCGTTCCACTGTTTTTGACACCAGCGGGCCGGCCTCGGTCTCCTGCACGGAATACGGAATGGCATAGTTTTCGAAACCGTTACCGTAGCCGACGTCTCTTACATAAGGATAATAGGCGCTGAGGCTGACTTTGTTGATTCCGTTCCATATGTATCCGTCAAAGGAAGTACTGTATGCCGCACCGTTATGATCTACCTTTATATTATCAAGAACAAGCTGACCTTTCTCGAAGTCTATTGCCACAAGTCCGAACGGGATGTCTTCGTCCATCGTGGCGAGCTTGTCTCCGGAGTCGACGTCGCTCCTGGTCAGGGGCTTTCCGTCGCGCGTAACGGAAATATCGAAATTCATTTTCCGATTTTTGAGCGAGGGGTCGTCGGGACCCCCGTCCCCCAGCGCTGAGCAGGCCGTCAGGGCAAAATATGCCGAAATAGCCAAATAAATAAAAATTTTATGGGCGACTTGTCTGTTCATAAATCGGTTGATATCTGTAAAATAGTGTTTATTCTTTCCGAATGCAAATATATATACAAAAATCAAGAATCCAAAATAATTTCAAAAAATTTTTTGCCCCCACGCGTGTACGTGAATATATAAAGGTGTGAAGTTTTTGCTAATTCATAAAAATTTCAAAA
The DNA here is from genome assembly GCA_016288775.1 of Bacteroidales bacterium. Lineage (GTDB taxonomy): Bacteria > Bacteroidota > Bacteroidia > Bacteroidales > UBA932 > Cryptobacteroides. The sequence goes on from JAEELG010000002.1 coordinate 10,254, forward strand.
AAAATTGAAAAAAATTGTTGAAAGATAAAAAATTTGTATTATCTTTGCACCCAGTTACCGATCAGCCTATCAGAAAAAACGACGACCGATTCCAGCCTAGGGGGATTTTCGCCTTTTTTCAAAACAAGTTTTGAACGGATTAGAATGAACATGATCAACCACATTTTCAAGCTTTGCTTGGCCACCTCGACGAACGTCAGATTCGCCGTGGTTTCACTGTTGTTGATTCTTGGGTGCTCTTTTTCTTTACGCGCGCAGGCCTGTGACACGCTTGTCACCCGTGAGCGCAACACCGCATTCGCCGTCAAGTCCAACGTCCTCTACCACGCCGTCACCATGTTCAACGTCGAGGTCGAGGTTCCCGTCGGCAAGCACATCTCCGTTCTGGCTGAGGATGTCTTCCCCTGGTGGGAGACCGGCAACAAGTATTGCCTTCAGATGCTCGAACTCGGCGCCGAGGCACGCTGGTGGTTCAACGGCTGGGAGCGCCGCAGCACTTCCAAGCTCGTCGGTCCGTTCGTGGGCCTCTACGGAATGTCCGCCAAGTACGACTTCCAGAACAAGAGCGACGTCGACTATCAGGGTGAGTACTGGTCCGCAGGCATTACCGGCGGTTGGAACTTCAACCTCGGCCGCGAGCCCTGGGGTCGCCTCGAGCTCAGCCTCGGTCTCGGATATCTCCGCACCGGCTACCGCAGCTACCTGCCCACCGACATCTACGACAAGCTCATCCGCAACCCTTACAAGACCGGCATCGCACAGTACGTCGGTCCTACCAAGGCAAAGGTCAGCATCGTCATCCCCGTCAATTTCAAAACCGGAAAGAAGGAGGTAAGCTATGAATAAGCGCATGTTCATACTCGTCTTTGCCGTCCTTATGGTCGCAGGCACCGGTTGCCACCGCCGCCCTCTCGAAGACATGATGGAGAGAATCTCTATCCGCGTCGACGTGAACATCAAGGCCGTGGCCAACATCACCACCCACGTTTACAACGAGCACATCCCCATGCCGGACCTCAACACCGACATGATGCGCGTCATGGTGTACGACCCCAAGACCAAGAACCTCCTCACCCAGAGCTTCATCTCCAACAAGACCGTCAGCGCCAACGGCGACCAGGTCCTCAGCGGAGAACTGAATATCAGCTACGGCAACTACGACATCCTGGTGTACAACTTCGACACCCCTACCACCATGGTCACCGGCGAGAGCAACGAGAACACCATTCTCTGCTACACCGATCCCCTCCCCGTGAGCGTCCGCGACTATTACCTCTCGAACCTCAAGGCCACCAAGGCCGAGGATCCGTACGACGGCATGAGCATCAACTACGAGCCCGACCACGTTCTGGTTGCCCGCGAAGAGAATCTCCATGTGTCGCCGCACGACACCGTCGTGGTTATCACCACCACCGCCGAGACCATCGTCGACACCTACTACGTGCAGATCCATGTCGAGAACATGCAGTACGCCACACGCGCCCATGCACTCATCTCCGGTCTCGCACCGTCGAACCTCATGGGACTGAACAGGCGCACCCTCTCTCCCACCACCGCCGTCTGCTTCGACCTCAACATGAGCACCGACTCCACCATCGTGGGTTCGAACAAGGACGTGCTCTGCGCAACCTTCAACACCTTCGGCAAGATCGAGGACGTCAGCTCCGACCTGTACGTACAGTTCAACGTCATCGACTCCGGCGGCAACCTGCAGTCGAAGACCTTCAATCTCGACACCATCTTCAAGACCGAAGACGCCATCGAGCGCCACTGGCTCCTGATTAATGAAACCTGGAAGCTGGATCCTCCGGTCACTCCGCCGGAACCCCCCGAGGGCAGCGGCGGCGGATTCCAGCCAACGGTCGACGACTGGGAAGAAGAACACGGAGAGATAGCGATTTAAAAACCAAACAGAAAAATTTAGAAAACGATATAAAAACAACATGAAGTCATTCAGGCACATAGCAATCTTCCTCGGCTTGGCCGCCCTCCTCGCAGGGTGCGTCCAGGCGGAGATTGTCGATGTCCCCGAGAGGCCTGTCTCCTTCTCGGTGGGCAGCTATGCGCCTGCGACCAAGGCTGTGGCAGTGACCGAGTTCTCCTCCTTCTCCTGCATGGCTTACCTCCACGCAGAGGGCTTTGAGAACACCACCCAGGACTTCTTCGGTGCAAACGGCGAGACCATCACCAAGCAGGCCGTGAGCAACAACACCGAGTGGGTTCCCGGCCACGTTTACTACTGGCCCAAGTCCGCCAACAGCTACGTCAACTTCGTTGCCTGGCACGATGCAAACGGAACCGCTCCTGATGCAGTCAGCGAGACCGCCCTTGCATGGAACGGCTACACCGTCGCCGCCGACGACAACCTCCTCTGGGCCGACGAGGCATGGCGCTTCAACGACAATGTGAATCCTGCCACCTACGGCAGCGTAAGCGGAGTCACCGCCGGCGTTCCTATGCTCTTCCACCACGCTCTCGCCCAGGTTTGCTTCAAGGGTAAGATCAAGTCCGGTTGCGACACCAACGACGCCGGTACCCTGAGGTGGGAAGTGAGCCTGACGAACATGAGCCTCACCAACGTGTACAACACCGGCAACCTTGCAATGACCAACAGCGATCCCGGATCCTCCAGCGCCTCCACCACCAACGCGTGGACCGTTACCAACGGCGGCTGGACTCCTACCGGATCCGCAACCACTCTCAATATACTCGGATCCAGCGAGACCGCACTCAACGCCAACACCGCAACCGATCTCCTCCAGATGCGTTCCGTCCTTCCTCAGGAAGTCACCAACATGGTTCTCTCCCTCACCTGGACTATCCGCACCTATCGCGGTTCCGAGACCACTCCTTTCTGCATGGAGAGCCTGAGCTTCTCCGGCAACCTTGCAACCATCGCCCCGACCATCGCCGAATGGTCCATGGGCCACAAGATTACTTATACCCTCGAATTCGACCCGACCACCGACAGTATCCGCTTCGCTCCTTCACTCGACGACTGGGACGTTGCCTCCAACTCGCCGGTTGTGGTTGAGTAAAACATATAAACGACTGAAACAAAACAAATTATAAACAAAATGAACAAACAAATTCAAAGCATTATGAAAAAGTATTTGATCATCGCAGCCGTTGCGCTGGTAGCCAGCGTCGCCTGCAACAAGGTCCAGGACGAGGCCCCTGCTCGCAAGATCACCTTCGAGCCTGCTTCCTATGTTCCCCAGACCAGGGCACACTCCCTGTTCTCTGAGAGCATCTCCTCTTTCAATTGCAAAGCCTTCATGAAAGGTGAGGGCGTCGAAGGCCTTCAGAATTTCTTCGGCGACGGAGAAACCATTACTCCCCGTCAGTCCGATGGTACTGCAGCCACCGCAGAAGCCAATGTTGCATACTGGGCTCCTGCTCACGATTACTATTGGCCCAAGTCTGCCAACAGCTATGTGAACTTCTTCTCATGGTATGACACCGGCGCAGGCCCTACCTCTGTCTCCAATGGCGCAATGGCATGGACCAACCGTACCATCGGCACCGGTGACAATATCATGTATGCCGATCCCGCATGGCACTTCCAGCAGAACACCAACAATGGTTCCCAGTACGATAATGATGCTGTTACCTCCGGCGTTCCCACTGTATTCCACCACGCTCTTGCACAGGTCAACTTCAAGGCTTATGCAACCAAGACTTCCGTCACTAATCTTTGCACCTGGACAATCATTCTCAAGAACGTGGCCATCACCAACGTTTACAATCAGGGAACCCTGAGCCTGGCTTCCACCGAGCCTGCAGCCACCACCCTTAATTCTGTGGGTACCTGGACTTCTCCTGCTTGGACCGCCACCGGTACCGCAGCAAGCCTGACTCCTGCGAATCTGACCGTCACCGCCACCACCAGCAACGGTGCCCAGACCCTTCTTGCCAACCAGAGCGTTCTTCCGCAGAGCCTTGCGAATATTCACCTGACTTTCGACCTGGACATCACCACGAATTACACTGCCGGTCAGAGCAATCAGGAAATCATTCCTATCGACATCCCTCTTGGAACTGCCGACGGTTTCAACGTTACCGCCTGGGAGCTTAACCACAAGTACACCTTCATCGTGAAGATCGAGCCTTCCGAGAACAAGGTTTACTTCGATCCCGCCATTGTTGACGAGTGGGTTGAGGAAGAAGCTGTCGAGCACGCAATCTAATTTATTATACTTTGCCTCGGGGCGGCTGACCCTGCCCCGTGGTCCCAGACAAAACAGAAACAAAAAATATTAACAAACAAACAACAAATTCAAGCATTATGAAAAAGTATTTCATCATCGCCGCAGTCGCCATGGTAGCCATGGCATCCTGCACCAAGACTCTGACCGACGAGACCGCCGTTCAGAATGACAAGATTGCCTTCGAGGTGGCAAACTACGCCCAGCAGACGAAGGCCGATGTCGCCATCACCAACGCAGAGGACGGAATCTTCTCCTTCCACACTTATGCTTACCAGTTCCCTCAGATTGGTACCCCTGTCACTTTCATGAGCAATGTGGAAATCCTTCCCTGGAACATTTCCGGTACTACAACTACTCAGGTGACCGCCGCTAATTTCGCAAGCACTAACATCACCAGCTGGGCACCTGAATACGACTACTACTGGCCCAAGACCGGTTATGTCAATTTCTACTCCTATGCCGGTTCCCACACCCCTGCCGTTGCAGTCAACAGCGACAGTGACTGGAAGACCGTTACCTACACCTACACCGATGCCGTCATCGGCGCCACTTCCAACATCCTTGTTGCCAAGCCCGCTCTTCATTATGGTGTAGCTAATGCAGCAACTGAAACTTATGATGTTGACAACAGTGAAGGTTCCGGTCATGTGACCAAGGGTGTCCCCACTCTCTTCCGTCACCAGCTTGCCAAGGTTAAGTTTGACGTCCGCGCCCGTACTACCGACGCCAACATCAGCGCCAACACCACTTGGAAGGTCCAGGTCCTCGGAACCTACACCTACACTCCTAACGGCGGAAGCGAGACCACCATCAAGTCCGCTATCAATCCTGTCAACAAGGGTTCCCTCCTTCTCACCTGCACCGATGCCAACACATCTGCCGGAACCGTCGAGTGGGTAAAGACCAACGAGAGCGCTGCCAACATCAGCGGTTGGGTAGCATCTACCGCCGCCGCCGATAAGGACGAACTCGTCTTCACCGAGACAAGCGCGGACATTCCCGCAGTGATGACCATTCCTGCAGGCGCAATCGAGTCTGTTGACGCCAGCAATAACAATGCTCCTTACGATGCCATTGAAATCCTGGCTCTCCGTTCCGTCTTGCCTCAGGTTACTTCCGGTGTGAATATCACCATGGTTTACAAGGTTCAGGCCTTCCACGGCGACTCCAAGTTCATGGAAGAAATCCGCACCGTCGGTATCGACGCTGATGCCGACCTCGCCGATTTCACCGGTTTCATCACCAGCTGGCAGGCCAACAAGAAGATCACCTATCACATCATCATCGACCCGGTTTCCCAGAAGGTTACCTTCGATCCTGCTGTTGAGGAATACGATCCCATTGATGCAGACGGCGCAGCTCACGCTGACAACGAGCATGACGATCCCAACATCAACCAGGGTGGTATCATCTAATTAAGACCTTTTGCCTTCGGGAGCCTGACCGCTCCCGGGGGTCCCAGAACAAACAACACAAAATGAAAATTAACGAAACAACAAAAGCATTATGAAAAAGTATTTCATCATCGCAGTAGCCGCCATGGCAGCCATGGCCGCCTGCACCAAGGTTGACCCCGTCAACAACACTACCAAAGACACCGCTATCAGCTTCAGTGTCATCAATCATCTGCAGCAGACCAGGGCTACCGAAGGTCTCACCTATCCTACCGGCGTTCCCTTCGGAACCTTCGCATGGTGGACTGCCGGTGCATGGGACCAGGAGACAGCACCCCAGGAGTTCGTGTTCATGAACAACGAAGAAATCAAGTACAGGCAGCTTGACCCCACGAACGCCAACGACCCTTATGTGTGGGCTCCCAACACCACCTACTACTGGACCAAGAGCGGAAAGCTTACCTTCGCGTCCTATTCCCCTTACGTGAACGCGACCACCGCTTCAGAAAAGGGCTTCTCCGCAATTCCCGCACACGATCCTGCACTCGGCTTCCAGTTCGTCGACTACACCATCGTTGACAACACCAACGTAGACCTCATGTACGCCAACCTGGCCAAGGACTGCACCCAGGACACCAACACCGACGGCACCGCCGTTACCGACAGCAGCAACCCCGAGGGTGGCTTCAAGGGCGTTCCCACCATCTTCAACCACGCTCTCTGCCAGGTAGCTTTCGCCTTCCGCGCAATAGGCAACAAGAACCCCAACGTCGAGGATATCAAGATCATCATCAAGGAGGTCAAGATCGCCAATATCGACAAGAAGGGTACCTTTACCCAGAATCCTGCGACTGCCGGCGCAGCCCGCTGGGCTTCCACCCACGCCACCGGCAACTACACCAATTATTCCTATCTCACTCCCGAGGGAAATCCTCAGACCAATGCCGTTGAGCTCAGCTTCATCGACCTGGGCGTAACTCCTACCGCCGTGTCTGCCACCGACAATTACACCGGCATCGGTAACGCCCGTATCCTTCTCCCTCAGACTCTCGCAGTCACCACCGATACCAACAACGCTCCCGTCGACCCGACTCCCAACACCGTCACCGACCAGAAGCTGATTGTTGACTACACCATCAAGACAAAGTACGCCAGCTCCACCGAGTGGGCCACCGAGGAAGTTACTTCCGTGGCACGCCTCAAGACTTCCAACATGGTAGCATGGGCAGACAACCAGAACATCCTCTACAGGATTTCCATCTATCCCAACGCCGCCACCCCCGTCACCTTCGATCCCGCAGTGGTCAGCTGGACGGACGTCTATTCCAACATAGACATTATTGCGCACAACGAATAATCATACTCAATCATAATGCTTTTATTTGGCCCCGGGCGGTTGATTACCGCCCCCGGCCCCCAGGAACAAATACTACTATTATTATTTAATTTTAAACCGGTTTTTTATTTATGAAAAAGTTTGTTTTCATCGCAGCCGCTGCCCTCGCACTCGCAGCCTGCACCAAGACTGACCTGACTGGCCCTCAGAACGTCATCAGCTTCCAGCCTGTCAACCAGCTGACCAAGGTCACTGGTTCCGTGTTCCCCACCGATCAGACTTTCGGTACCTATGCCTGGACCGAAGGCACCACCGGCGAGTACTTCATCGAGAATAAGGAGGTTTCCTTCGCTAATGGCGTCTGGTCAACCGCGACTCCTTACTATTGGCCCAAGAGCCAGCCTGTCGACTTCTTCAGCTACTATCCTTACAATGTGGCAGGCACTGTTCCCACCGTTACCAAGACCCAGCTCACCTATTCCAACATCGACTTCGCGAACACCCAGGTCGACATCATGTATGCCGACAAGGCCGTCGGTTTCACCGACAATGCCGACCAGGTCCAGGACGGCCAGAATGCCTTCACCGGCGTTCCTACCATCTTCCGTCATGCAGGTGCAAAGGTTAAGGTGAACGTTATCCTCGGTGAGAACGAGAAGACCGAGACCGACGGCACCGTGACCAAGTGGGCCGTTACCCTCAAGAGCACCCAGCTCACCGGCATCTACACCAAGGGCTCTTGCGTCCTCACTCTTGCCACTACCCCTGCAACCGGCCTCGTTCCCTGGGTAAAGCCCACCCAGAACGTAGGTACCGACACCGAGCCCAACAACGTTAATGTCTGGACTCCCGATGTGACCCTGACCAACAGCGAGGCCAACAGCCTCTACAATGACAAGCAGGTCAAGGACCTTGTCAAGAACGAGGGTGTCACCGTTATCGGAGCGGCCCTTGGCAACGACCAGTACGACGGTGTCTATATGCTTCCTCAGGCCCTCGCAGCCGGCCAGCAGAAGATTTACTTCACCTTCAAGGTCGTCACCTATCGCAAGGCCCCCGGTGCAACCGATTTCGTTGAGGTTCTCACTCAGGACAACGTGATTCTTTCCGCAGATCTCCTGATCGACACCGCCGACCAGAACCAGATCCTTGCCTGGCAGATGAACCAGAGCATCGTTTACAACATCACCATCGGCCCTGCCGGCAAGCAGATTACCTTCGACCCGGCTGTCGATGCATGGGAGTCCAAGACGGTTGCTACCAACATCGAGCTTCAGATCTAATATTTTTTATTATCTTTATCGGTTATGCGTCATATACCTGAAATCTTCGCCTCTGTTGTCCTGCTTGCGCTGTTGCAGGGCTGCTCCCGCGTGGATCCCGTCGTGAACGGGATTACCTTCGCGCCTGACGTGGCTTCGACCAAGGGACTGCTCAATGCGTCCGGTCTGAACCAAAGCGGCACGAAGATCCAGGTATATGACTACATTTCCGGGTTCAACGGTACTGTAGGAAACACCACGGTGACTTCTTCGCAGACCGTTAAATACTTCTCGGACCTGATTGCCTATAACGGCGCGGCAATCTGGCCCTATTGGAACGCAAGCACTCAAGCCCCCGACGCTACGATTGCGTACCCCTGGACTAAGACCGGCACGCACTCGTTCTTCGGATGGCTTTATGAAGACGGTACCTCCCCGGGTATCGCCGCTTCGGACCTTTTTGGAAGCGGACAGCCGAGCTTCAACGAAAGCACACGCGTCCTTTCCTTCCCCACGACGACGATGTCCAAGGCGTCGCCCCAGTTTGACTTCTCGTATTCCGGCGTCATTTCTGTCGACGCCGCAACCCATACTACCGGCGCGGTTCAGATGCCGCTCGATCACCTCTTCTCTGCATTGAAGCTTACCCTTATCAACACGTCGGGTAACACAATCATGCTCAAATCGGTAACTCTCAGAGGTATGAAGAATCGCCGCAGTGCAACCATCGACTTCAGTGCGGATACGCCCTCGGTGGCGACCGACAACCTGTCGTCCGTAGATGTGCCGATCTTCGTTTCCGGTAGTGAGAACGGGACCGAGTATCCCAATCTCGACCAAGAGATTCAACTGGCCGACTTTTTCCTGATGTGGCCCCAGTCCTATTCGGAGTTGGACGGAGCGACGCTGGACGTCGTTTACTTTATCAAGGACGTTAACGACGTGGTGTCCGACGAACTGTCGGCAAGCATGGACCTGGACAACCTGATCATATTCAAGACCGACTCCACGGGCATGGTCGCCGGCACCAAGTACACCTTCATGCTCCAGTTCAAGGAGAGCACCCTCGACATTTATGTCCGAGTCCTGCCCTGGGAATATGAAGCATACGACTGGGACTATTCCAACCGTTCCATCTCCGCCCGAAGCGGCATGTTCAAGGACGGCGTCCTTGCGTTCTACCGCTGGAATTCCACCACCAGCGCGTATGACGTTCAGCCCACGAACGAAGAATGGTCCGCAAAGACGTTGCGATTCACCACGCGCCAGGAAGTGATTACCGGGCGTTTCTACATTGAATCCCCGACTTCCGGGCGCTGGCAGGTGACGGCTTATCCTGCATCGGCGGCCTCCTACTTCATCGTGTCTCCCACCTCCGGCGATATCGACGTGTATACGGACAACGGTTTGGCGGAGTTTACGGTCAGGGTGAATCCCGACGCAACTCCGACCTCTACCCAGACCCTGTATTTCAACGTGTCGATGTTCTTCAACGGAGACTGGCACGACGCGAACTCCGAGTTCAACAGAAAGAACATAAAACTGGTACTGGATGCGAACTAGAATCATATTCCTTGCGCTCTGCACGCTGGTTCTCGCCGGCTGTGTAACGGATACGCAGTTCCCCGTCACAGGCGACGGGGAGGGGATAGTTTTGAATCTCTTGCTCGAGGAGCCTCAGACCAAGGCCACCAAGGACGGTATTACGGCCCTGAACGAGAATGTCATATCCAATACCATCGACGTTTTCTTCTATAACCTGTCCAGCGGGGTTATCACCAAGGAGGCTCTGGCTGTCCGGCGTAACGGTAACCAGGTGTCCATCCAGACCAACCCCAACGACATCGAGACCATCTTCGGAACCACGTCGTCCGGTGCTCGCTGCGGCGTTTTCGTGGTCGCCAATTTCACCGGCACATACGACGGCACGCCAGGTAGCAGAAACATCGGAACGATCAAGGACACTTTCCTTCCGGCCCCCACCTGGGAGACTCTTCCGCAGGCCAGCTTCGTCATGACCGGCGAGCAGGCGGTTACGCTGGGCAACGCCCAGGGTTCCACCCCTGTATCCGCCACCATCGGCCTGGCCCGTATTGCCGCCAAGGTTACCTTCGACGTCACCGTCGCCAGCAATGCCGGCGACAACGGCGCCTGGACGCCCGACACGCAGAACATGTCGGTCTATATGGTCTATGCCATGCGCCAGGCCTCTCTCGGCGCCGAACCGGTGGACATGCCGATCGACAAGAACGAGACCATCGGCTCGTCATCGGAAAAGGTAGTTTACGAGCAGTACATCGACAAGGTGCTCTACGACACCGGCGAAACCAAGGTGTGTCCGCGCGGAGAATCGACCGAGACCTGCGCCGTCTTTTCCACAACCCACGACGGCGACAAGCCGTTCTACACCTATCCCTGTGCATGGGAAACCGGTTCCTCTATGGAGCCGTACATGAAGCTTATCATCCCCTGGACCTACGGAAACACTACCCGTAAGTATTATTACAAGATTCCGTTCGCCGGCAATTCACTTGAGCGCAACTACTGGTATCACATCTCCATCGACGTCCAGATCCTTGGCGTCGAGCAGGCTGATCCGCCTGCAGTGTTGGTCTATTATGCTGTTGCCGACTGGAGCGGAACCATGGACACCGCTACCGCAGAGAATATCACCAGCCAGACTTCCGTGCCCGCGACGGTCATTACCGCGAGGTACCTCAGTGTGCCTATCACCGAGTACGTGATGTACAATTCGGACGAACTGGTCATTCCGATTCAGTCGAGCCACGACGTCGAGGTAGTTGGATTCACGGTCGCTTCCGGGGCCTATACTTCCAGCCATGATATCGATGCCAACTATGTCGGCGTCGATCCCAGGATATACAATCCTTTCACGACCACACTCGAATCCACCGGTAAAATAGTGGCGGCGCACCCCGACTACAGTCAGACGACTCCTTCCGCCGTTTCGCATTCCTTCACTTACAATCAGGCTGCGGATTCGGACGGCTGGTCTGTGGTGGTGAACAGGCGTGAAAGCGTTACGCTTACCCACGCTATCAACCGCGACATGACTTCTTCCAACTACGATGTGGCACCTTACACCATCCGTATGCGTTTCCGTCACCAGGGAGAAGGCGCGTCTCTCTACTTTGTCGACGTTACGGTCGAGCAGAGGCCGTCCATTATCATCAAGCCGGAGGCGAACAGCGGTGGAACTTCGAATTGCGGTTACGCTTATGTAAATGCAGGACAGAATAATGGTGATAACTGGTCCTACACTAGTAGCGGCGGTTGGTACAATACTACTTATTCGTATTATTCGACGGATGGTTCATGGACAGGTGCATATCGTTATTACCACAACCGTGCTTATCAGTCGGCATATGATGAATGGACATATTATCTGGGATCTTCCCCCAGTAACCTGAGCAATTCCAGCAATACAAATACAAATATGTATGTCATCGAAACCTCCGTTCTTCCAACGTCCGGTCCTGTGGCATCTTATATGTTGGGCGACCCCAGGAGCCGTGATATAGACAATCTCGGACAATCGTGGAGCCAGAGCAAGCCCGCGGTTGTGGGGAGTAACCGCATGATCACTTATTATTATCCTGCCGGTGGTGCAGGGTATGAATACTTTATCGCGCCAAAGTTCCGCATTGCATCTTCCTTCGGCTCCACGCAGCCGATGACTTATGACAATGCCAAGCGCCGCTGTGCGTCATATCAGGAAGACGGTTATCCGGCGGGTCGCTGGCGCCTTCCTACAGTGGCTGAGATTACATATATGGCCCAGCTTACCACAGACAACTTGATTCCGCGTCTCCTTGGAGGAAGCGACAGTGATGATACGGATTATTGGAGCAATAACGGATATGTCACTGTGCCTGGTGGAACCAGTTCTTCCGCGCTGTCCCACAGCACCGGCACAACTGGAACCAAGTATGCCCGTTGCGTTTACGATGAATGGTACTGGGAAGACACCACTTATGAGAGAGTAACCGAGACGTCCTTCAAATGGGGCGATCAAGAAAGGTCTACAGTCCGAAAGAATTGACGTTATGAAGAGATATTGTCACATATTCCTTGCAATGTTGCTTGCCCTTGCGGCTTGCATCCGGCTCGATGAGCCCGAGATCATGACGCCTGAGCCGGCACCTGAGGGCGAACGCGTAAAGCTTTCGTTCTCGGTGGTCGTGCCCGACGACGGCGTGTCCACCAAGGCTATGGGCAATAATCCGACTATCGATACGGACGGCTTCTACATCGCCGTTTTCGGCGGAAGCGGCTTTTTCAACGAGTGGGTCAAAGCCACCGTAACTCAGGCAACTGCCAATTATGACGGTACAACTGCCACCAAGTACCGTCTCGACGCCACCTTAAGCGTCAGCGACAGCCGCCTGCGCCTTCACTTCCTTGCCAATTGCCCTACCGAATACCGATCCAGCCCTCCTATTTCAGGAAGCCAGGATACCGAAGAGAACGTTATTTCCAAGATACGCACAAAAAAGACCGCCACGTACAACGACGGTTACTGGCAGAAAATAATCCTGCCCAACGGTGTCAAGGCGGTGAAGGAGAACAACGTTTACGTTGCCACCAACGAGACGCTTGCGCAGATTCCCAACCCGGTCGTGCTCGTGCGCAATTTCGCACGCGTGTATCTCCGTAACCTTACCCCTATCGTAGGCGACAGCCAGCTGAACAACTCACATCAGCTGGTGACGATCAAGAAGTATGCATTGGCCTATGCTCCTTCTGAGGGCGTTATAGCCCCTATCCTGTCGGCTCCGTATTCTTCCAATGCAACCGGAGCACCCATTACCGTGGCCGATGACGACGAGACGACGCCTGTATACTTTGAAAACTTTTTCATAAACTACCAGAATTACCCGATCGCGTCCACTGATCCAAACGCCACGCTGCTCTCGTCTGCGCCGTTCTATTATGAGGGCTATTCTCCTGAAGACCAGGCGTACGATTATTATCCTAACAACAGTGAAACTGGCGTTCCTGTGTTGAGTGACATGACCGACTGGGATGATGAGCACCCTGAAAACAACGTTCTCTATGTATATGAGAGAACGATTCCTTCATCCGCCCACCGTGCAACCAGAATTATTATTCTGGCAGAGAGACGTGACCAGAACAGTACCGAGCCGGGTGATGCCCACAGCGAAGGCGACAAGTACTACGCCCTGGATATTGTGAATACCCAGGGAGTCACCATTCCTCTGCTGCGCAACCAGACCTATACCGTCCATTTGCTCAACATTGAGGCTGGCTCAGGTGAGACCGACCTCGACAATGCGGCCTTGGCCTCTTCTGCAACCGTGTCCGGCGACCCTGATTTCCAGAACCTTATCAACATTTCCGACGGCAAGTCCAGTATCGGAACTTCCTTCACGGAAAAGTTCTACGTTGAGCCTCAGGAGGATTTCGTGATGTTCCGTTACATCCCGACCAATATTACCGACGATAATTATACGGCAAATAAGGAAGGTAACGAACTGGTGACCATACAAGTGGGTTCAGTGAACACCTCCACCGGTGTCTTTACGCAGCTCACTCCCGCCGAGGCTGCGAGCCAGGGAATCCTTACTTTCAAGACCGAAAACGGAGAATACAAGGTCTGGATAAACAAGGACGGCAACAACAACGTTATCAATTACGTCCGTTCCAACAATACCTGGGTTGTGGCTACTTCTGCACAGATGTCCGATGCTTCGGTTGAGAAGTGGGGCATGATCAAGTATCAGCTGAACGAATCCTACGTGGATGGCGAGAATCACTTTACCCAGGAGCGTGTGCAGGCGATTCATGTGGCCGGCACTTATGGCGGCAAGGAGATGAGCCGAAACGTGGTCATCAAGACATCCCCGCGCCAGCAGATGCATGTGGAGTGCCTGCAGAAATATGTGCTTGGCGCTGCAGGAGAGCAGGAGACACTCCGTGTCATGATTCCCAAGGGTCTGTCCCGCTCACTGTTCCCTCTGGACTTTTTCATCGAAGCCGCCAAATACAGTCTCACTCCCGACGGCGACCAGCTTCCCGTCGACTATGGTACTTCTATAGTGCCTGATAACAATGAGCCCGCTTTTTATTTCGTCAAGACCCTCACCCAGGAAGCTTACGACGCCTTGAGCGAGTACAAGGATGAAAACGATGTTACGTGGAAGGTCTTTGACTGTTATTTCAAGACAACAATCCCGGAGAATGCCTGTAGGATCTATGTCAGGAACCGTTACTTCTCAGACCTGAACTCCAGTGACGAATTCTTCAATTACTTACAGCGCAAGTTCTCCGCCATCACCCTGGCTCCGGCCAGTTTCGCTCACGGTGAGAATGTGACCTGCCAGTTCGAACTCGACCCTGAGCACAGCGGCGGTACCATTGTCTGGTGGGATCCTGAGAACCTTCTCGGTCAGAGCAACGATGCGGAAGAGGCGCTTACAAAGGGCCTTTCCACGTCGAACCGTGTCCTGCCGCCGATAATGACCGTCACTCTCAACGGGCTTCTCCCCAGGACGCAGGCAGACGGGATTACTTATGTTACCGGTGGCCTGGAGCATCAGAGTGGCCGCACATATCTGTATTATGTCGGTTCCGGCTCACCCACGTCAGACAAGGTCAGCGTTACTCTCGAGCTGGTGGCCGATGCCGCTGTCGGGGGAACTGCATCCGTGTCGCTCTCAACCGTCAACATTACTGGGAATCCGACTCTTTATGAACCCAGGTCTTCGAGTACAATAACCGTAATCGGCTCCAATTTCCAGAATCCTACCGGATTCTCCTGGACCGCTCCGTTCTATGAGACCGGCGACCATCTGTCGTTGAATATCACTTACAAGTCGGGTATAATCGTTCCTATTACGATTACTCTGACCGGCGCAGTGCCTGACGGTACCGACAACCGCATCAGCGGCAGCAACGGCACCTACACCTTCACGCCCACGGCCGCGAATATCTCCGGTAACGTCACCAGCTACACCCTTGGCCTCGTTGCCACCGCGCCCAACGGCGGCGTTTCCGCAACTATCGGCGTGAACTCCGCATACTACTACTCCCAGACGGCTACCCACGCCGCCCTCACCGGCATCAGCCTGAACAAGTCGAGTACGTCGATTAATGGTGTTGGTAATTCGGAGACCCTTACTGCCTCGTTTACGCCTTCCGGTTTGGATCCGGCCCCGATAGTCCATTGGGCCAGTTCCGACGAATCGGTGGCTACTGTATCCGCCTCGGGCGTTGTTACAGCTGTCGCCTCTGGTACGACCACCATTACCGCCAGAGCCGGTTCGTGCACTGCCACATGCACCGTGCGTGTGAAGAGAAAGGTGTGGCATGCGGCAAGCTATACTCTTAATCTGAAGACAAATAACACTGATAATTCGACCATCAGTTATACCACATCACCCCAGAATGTGTCGTTTGAACATGCTCCACTAGGCGGCAGTAGGAATAACTATTATCGAACGATGGGTGAACGTTCTTGGGGTACTAATTACAATGGTACATATACTGTAACTGCACCTACTGGTACTAATTATAATGAAGCACGTATTATTGGCCTCGCCAATACATATAATGGTAATAATAATAGTAGTAATACAGTTACTTATAAATCCGGTAATACCACACTTACTCCTAGTTCAAAAACTAGTTGGGGAACTACTAATACAAATTCCACAACAGAAGTATCTGGCTATGATTCAATAACAGTAACTTTCTCGTTTGTCAGAAACGGTACTAATCATCAATTGAATGGAGTTACTGTCTACTATGGCTACTATACTTATGAGGATTAGTAATCTTCAAGTGAATTGAATACTTACGCTCAGCGGCCCGGTTAATCCAACCGGGCCGCTTTCATATATCCGTCATGGCTTGACGGCGAGTATACTTTTCTGGTACACTGGGACGTAAAAGCAATGCTGGAGTATTACTCTGGCATCATCACGCCGACGGCCATCGGAAAACTGGCCGGCATTCACCCTAAACAAATATGGTCGTATATGCACGGCCTGTCAAAGCCCCGCCGCGCCCAGATAACAAAAATCGAAGACGCCGTCCATCGTCTTGGCCGCGAATTGGTTAACACGGCCTTTTTAAGCAACTAGATGTGCCCGCCGCCTTCGGCCTTCAGCTCCTCGTCGACCTTGTTCTTTTCGGCCATGAGGAGGTCGAGGAGCCAGTCTTTCTGCTCGTCAACCAGGCCAAGGTCGCGGCAGGCGCTCTCGTAGCGGCCGATTACGGCGTCCTGGTAGCGGTGGTAGACCATGGACTTGCGGATTTCGTCCTCGATGGTCTCGTGCTCGATCTCGTAGCTGTCCTTGTAGTAGTCCTTGTACACCTTCTCGGAGGTGTAGCGGATGCAGAAAAAGAACAGTCCGGAGGCCAGTATCACGATTCCCAGGATCCCGACCACCAGGGGGACCTTCTGAATGAGTCCGAGCATGCCGAGTATGGAGCCGGCAAGGAAAAGCACCAGCGCCATAAGCTCGCTGGAGTGATTCTTAATAATCGAGGTAATCTTCATGTCCTGTGAGTCTGTTGGTGGTTCGGTTCTGGAGTATCTTTATCTTGTAGTCGTTTTCCGACTCCTTGGCTTCCATGGCCTTCTGGAAGGCGCGGCGTGAGGCGAGCATCTGGGTGTTTTTCTTGCGCATCTCCTCGAGGTTCTGCCGCAACTGCCACTGGCTCAGCAGGATAGCCATGAAGGCGATGGCGAACATCACCAGGAAGCCCAGCATGATGGTCATCTGGTTCTGCGCCTTCAGGCGTTCGGCGTCCTGCCGCAACTGTGCGTTGTTCATTTCGGCGTCGAGGATCGCCATGTCCTCGTTCTGCACGCGGATGTAGATGGAGTCCTTCTCGCTCATCAGCGCGCTGATCTCGCCGTAGGCGGGCTCGAAACGCCGCTGGGCGGCGTAGATTCCGTGCTTGAGCTCGTAGCGGTCGCGGGCGGTGCCGAGCGAGTCGGCCTTGGCCAGCGCCTCGTTGAAGAGGCCCTTGGACTGCAGGTACGCCACATCGATCCCGTAGCGCGAATCGGCTTCGGTCTGCACCCGGTAGAGCGGGTCGTTCATCAGCTGGTCGTAGCAGTCCCAGAAGGTGTCGTAGTCTTCTTCTGCGTTATACAGGTACGCGCGCGTCATGAGTGTCTTGATGCGCAGCGACGGGAAGAATTCGCGGTAGCGCTCAGCCTGCACGCAGTAGTGCTCGGCATTCTCGAAGTCCTTCATCTTGATGTACTCCTGTGCGATCAGGATGTACAGGTTCGGCAGCTCCTGCTCGGCCTTGGCCGTCTTGCAGTAGTCGGCTGCGCGCGTGAAGTTCTGGATTGCCAGATAGGAGTTGGTTCGGTAGCTCTGGATGAGCCCAACGATGCGGTGGGCGTACATCTTGCCGGCGGCGCTCCTCTCCTCGCCCGCGATGCGCTCCATGGCACGCGCCTCCAGCATGGCGTCGGAGGCCCTCCCGATGTGGATCAGGAACTGGCAGTACTCGTGGATGACGGGGAAGTAGAACGACCGTGTGTCCTTGCGGTCGCCGATCATTTCCTTGATTTCGGCAACGGCCTCGTCCATGCGCTCGTATTCGCCCTGGGCGAAGCGTACCGGGAACTCCAGCGAGAGGCCCAGGCACTTGTATCTGAAGTTCGCGCGCGCGATCCCTATATTATATAACGAGTCCGCCAGAACAAGGTTGTCGGGATTGAACTGTTGCATGCGGCCCCAGGCGTAGCGCTGGAACACGGCGTCGTCGACCTTCAGTCGGTTGACGATTTGCGCGCGGCAGGATAAGCCTCCGGGTGTCAGGATACCTCCCGACAGCAGGATGGCGAGCGCCATCCATACGCAACAGGCCTTTCTGGAAACCATCGGCCGCTATTTGGACTTTTGCTTGGCCTCGACGAGCTGCATCTGCGTGACAACGCAATTGAGCAGCTTTTCCATGATGATCGGCTTCATGATGAAGTCGTTGGCACCCAGATTGAAACCCTTGACCACGTCTTCGTTGGAGTTGAGGGCCGACAATATAACGATCTGGATATCAGCGGTTTCAGGGTTGGCCCTGAGACGGCGGATAACCTCGAAGCCGTCGACCATGGGCATCATGAGGTCGAGCAGAATCAAGTCGGGCTTTTCGACGGCGACGAAGTCGAGGGCCTGCTGGCCGTTGGCAGCCGTCTTCAGCCTGAAGTTGAAGCGCGACAACATCTTCTGGACCAGGAGAAGGTTCAGGGGAATATCGTCGACCGCAAGTACCAGATACTTGGAATAGTCGTGATTCTGAGCGAAAAGCGGAGTCATAGGTTTATGGTATTTTACACCGAAATAATATCACGGGCTTCAAATATAGCGAAAAATCCCGAAATTTTTGTATATTGTGCGCACTAAAAGAGAAGTCATGCACCGGAGGCTACGCGTTTTATTGCTCTTGCTCCTGTTCCTGCCACTGACTTCGCAGCTTGCGCAGGGGGAGACCAGGGTCAAGAGAATTTTGCTTCTGTCGGCTCACGCCAGGGAGGCGAACTGGACAAGGGATGTCCTTGCCCCCCTGTATGAAATTGATGAACGCCGCGACGACATCGACCTCTTCGACTCCTACATCCCGATGGTGTCGCTCAATTCCAAAGACGACCTAGACTTCGCTGTAACTCAATCGATTGCCTTCTTCGGCGACCGCCTCCCCGACCTTGTCATCCTCTCCGGCAGCAGTATCTTCATAAAGGTTCCCGACATCAACGCAAAATGGCCCGACGTGCCCATTCTGCTGGTCGGCGAGCACGACTACTGGTGCGAACCCGAGAACATCTTCACCTACAAGGCCGACCCCATGGCGGTGCGCCACCCGGTTTCCGATTACCTCGCTCAGGGCATCAATCTTTCGCTGATCCAGGTGCCCGCCATGGTGGAGCAGACCATCGACCTCATGCACGCGATGCTTCCCGACATGCGGCGCCTGATGTTCATCGGCGGCGAAAATTTCCAGAGCCGCGAGGAGCAGGTGCGCGTGGAGCGCTACCTCAATTCCAAGTATCCGGAAATCAAGTACGTGCCGCTGCTGTCGTCGGTGTATTCCTCCGACGTGCTCATCCGCATCCTCAACAAGCAGAACCCGCAGACCACCGGAATCCTTTATTGCACCTGGTATACCCATAAGGACTACCGCCAGACGGCAACATCCCGCCATGCCATGATTCACATGGTGGCGTCGCTGGTGCCCACCTTCAGCGTGTTCTGGTACAACATCGAAGATAACCGCCTGCTCACCGGATACTGCTCCTACGACCACGATTACTACTACGAGGTTCTGCGCAAGCGAATACTGTCGATAGTCGACAACGCGGTGCAGCCATACAGCATGCCATTCGCCACCATGCGCATGTCCCAGCCCACGCTCAACTGGGAGAGCATGGAAAAGTACGGGCTCGACACGTCACTCATTCCCGAAGGCGCCGAGGTGTTTTTCAAACCCCACTCCTTCTGGCAGGACCATTACAAGCTCCTCCTCGGCATCGCGTTCTCGGTGCTGTTCCTGGTGCTGATCGTGTACCTGGTGACGATACGCAAAGCGCTGGTGGTGGAGAGCAACGCCAAGAAGGAGGCCGAAAAGGCCAGCCTCATGAAGACCCAGTTCGTGCAGAATATGAGCCACGAAATCCGTACCCCGCTCAACGCTATCATCGGATTCGCGCAGCTGCTTGGCCTGCCCGACGGTTTCAACACCGAGAAGGAGAAGGAGGAGTACCTGAGCTACGTGATGAACAACTCCAACCTGCTCACAATGCTCATCGGTGACGTAATCAACCTCTCCGACATGGAGAACGGAACTTACCAGACCAAACGCACACCCTGCAACCTGAACGAGATGTGCCGCATGTCCACCAAAGCGGTGTCGCACCGTCTGGAGCCCGGCGTGTCTATGCGTTTCGAGACCGATATCCCCGAAGACCTCCGAGTGGAGACCGATGGCATGCGCGTGCAGCAAATACTCATAAACTTCCTCTCCAACGCCTGCAAGCATACCACGGACGGTAGCATTACTCTGAGTGCGTCCCTGACCGATATTCCCGGCATGGTGACCTTCGCCGTGACCGACACCGGCACCGGCATCCCGGCCGACAAGGCGGAGGTGATTTTCGAACGCTTCACCAAACTCGACGAGTTCAAGCAGGGAGCGGGCCTCGGCCTCAGCATCTGCCGCACGGTAGCCGATCACCTCGACGGAAACGTCTGGCTCGACACATCTTATACCGGCGGCGCACGCTTCTTCTTAACGATTCCATGCATCACCGTTTTGCAGGGGCAGGAATGATTATGATGAGTAAGAGACTTATTTTTTCAGTAGCGTTTTTGGCCGCTTTCATATTCTCCTCCACGGCCGTTGCTCAGACGCAGCCCGATTCGTTGTCTACGGTCGCGGAGCGTATCCGCGTGAATTCCCCGGCGCTTCGCACCAATCTCGCCTGGGCCGGCACCGCCACTCCGAATCTTGGTTTTGAATTTCCTGTGGGACAGCACTTTACGTTGGCTGTCGACGGTGGCTATAAGCCCTGGCCGCGTTGGCTGGCCTGGGATAACGATATTGAGAATCCCCTGAAGTGGAGGCATATGGCCGTAGAATCCGTGTTGCGCTGGTATCCAAAGGAAAACTACCGCGGATTCGTGCTGGGCTCGGGCCTGGTATGGTCACATTATAATATTGCCAGCATTACGGCACCCTGGGGCCTGTACCCCGAATTGGCCACCTATCGCCTGCAGGGCGACTTCTACGGTCTTAATCTCACACTTGGCTGGTCGTGGTGGCTGACACGCCACCTGCGCCTGTCGCTTGAGGCCGGGGCCGCTGCGGGATACCGCAAGGCCGCCCGCTACGACTGCCCCAGGTGCGGCGCCGAGGTCGGCACCTCCGAGGGCTACAAAACTCTCCCCAAACTTGACGTGAGCGTAGCCTACCACCTGTTCAGCGCAAAGCACTCCGGCAAGTAACCGCCAACCGCCTCATTATCAATCGCTTCGCTTTCACATCTGTGGGAATTTTTCCCACAGATATAATACGTAAGTGATTGAGGAGAAGGTGGTTACTGATTGGCGTCCTTGAAGCCCCAGATGCGGAGAACGTTGATTACGGCATTGCGGTTGTTGGGGGCTTTCAGTTCGATGACTCCCGTCTGACAGCCGCGGGGGAAAGTCCAGATGTATTCTGCATTGTTGCCCAGATACTGGTAGAAGGTACTCTCTTCGGGCTCCACGATCTCGTAAGACAAATGGGACTGCGGAACGCCGTCCGACAGATACTCCAGTTGGACACTTGCCAGTTCACAGTCAGTGGGCACCTCCACGCCGTTATTTAAGCTCTTATAAAAATGAACGGTCATTGTGTAGGTATGTCCCTTCTCAAGTATCAGGCCGTTTTCATTGACCAGGGGCTTCTGGTCAAATGACAGGCGGGCATAAGCATATCTTTTGGTTGAATTATCGTGCATTTCAATGCCCGTCTTTGATGCAGAACTGCCAAACCAGTCCTTTAAATTGCCGGGAGATGCTCTGTAAGACTGCATCTCTCCGTAGAAACGACCGGCGGTGACGGTTTCTTCCACATAACCCACGGAGCGGAGCGTAACAGAGGCATCCGTTGTGCCTTCCACGCTCTTCATCTCTGCCCAGTAATAATTATCCTTACCGGAATAAGGTGCGTTGTGCAGGTTGGACTTTGACAAGTCTAATGTCTTGTCACTATTATACGTCAGGCCAGCTTTAATAAAATCAATCTTTGGGGTACGATTGCCGGCATCCGTGCTGAATCCAAACAGGACATTCTTGCTACCGGCATTATTCACCATCCCGAACACCGCATTGGATCCCCACCGGTTGGTGGGACTGGACGGCAGTGCGTGTGCGCTTACAAAGCCCACATTGGAGAAATGCCAGGGCTGGAGTGTTACCGGCTCATAGGAATCGCCGTCAGTGAACAGTTTAACGGATACATCTCCGCTGGTGCCCAGTGTCTTGAGAGAAAGGGTGACGGTTTCCTGCTCCGGAGTCACTTTAAAGGCCTGATGGTTAGGATCATAGGAAGGAGCAGTTTCCCCCCAGGCGAGGTTGGTGAGCTGGACATAAACGTCAGGGAACGCCCCGTTTTCCTTCTTCACTCCGAATGTCACTTCGACAGATCCGTTGGCGCTCCTGGGGATGGACGTGGTGAAAGCCGGATTATGGAATGAGCTGAAATCGGTAAATGAACATTTGACAGGCCTGAAGTATTCCTTTTCGTCGGCCACCCATATTTCCGTGGCGCTGTTCTCGCAATTGGTCTGGAAATGGGAAGTAAATGTCTTCCAGCGGCTTTCATCCTCAAAGACCACCGTTGTACTTAAACTCTTATAGTCCTCCCAGGTGAGTGTGCGCTTGAACTGGAAACGGGGCTTGTCCGGCTCGTTGGGATTGATGGATTTGCCGTACGCCACGGGAAGGTTCCCCCTGTCGTTGAGCGGGGTAAGGGTCATGTTCTGCGGCTCAATGATGAACACCAGCGGGAACATACTCTCCACCAGACCGTCCGGAATGCTGATATTGACGTACTGGTCTTCCTTAGAATAACGGGGAAGACGGGGATACTCGCAGGCAACCTTCATGGGCTGGATGGGCTGCAGCGTGAGCACAATATCCCTGTAGAGGGGCGACTCCTCGTCATCGCTCGCATCGGGATTGGTCTTGCACTTGATGCGAAGGGTCTGAGTCACGGAAACGTCACCCGGATGATTCACCCTGAACCGGATGGAGCGCCAGCCTTTGTCTTCATTGGAGATCCCATCTCCGTCTACGGGATCATCAATTATGACAATGCCATCCTTGATAACTCCGTTTCCGGACGGTATCAGTTCATAACTCACACTGGCGGGTATCATGTTGGGAACAGGAGTGGGCACCGTGATGTCGTCGTAGAACTTTACATACAGATGCTCCTGAAGGGGAAGCGTATTGCCGTTCTCGTCCTCTTCCTTGTCTCCTTCAATAAAGGTATAGGACATCCAGGGCCGGATGGCCATTCTGCGCGTACCATCTGAGATATCGGCCAGGTGGGAAGCCGTTACGTCGGCCGACACATCGGCGCTGCCGGCCGATGCCGCCGCCTCCTCCGGCGTGGCATGACCCCGTGAGCTGATCTTGCGGATCTGGATCTGGTACTTGAAGTTACGGTAAATGGGATAATACTTTCCGTTGGCCATCAAGTCCACCTTATAGTAGCACATTACACCGCCGGCATCTTTATCCGCCTGTGTTAGGGACGGGTCATCCGGATTGTTGTACAAGCCGTAAATGATAACGTAGGAGGGCTCCACGGAACTGCTGGGAGCAGGGCGTTCATACAGGTAAACGGCCGGTTCCTTGTCGGATTGATCGGCGTCGTAATACGGGTCGTGGGCGTTGGGATCATACTTTGTCTCGTACTTGACTACGCCCTTTTCAGCATTGAAATATACAAAATCGTCATCTGTGGGGCTGGTGCGATTGAACTCCGTTCCCTCCGGCAGGTTGCCGGGATAGGCGAACTCGCCGTTCTCGTCGTTCAATTCCTCGAATCCCAACTCGTTGTAATGCCTGCGGTTGGGGTTCCTCTTATCCGGGCCGATGAAGCCTGTCTTGCCGCCGTAAGGGACGAAAGTACCCCGTTTGGGAACATTCACAACGGCAAAGCTGACGGGCACGAAATTGGAATCGGTTGTGCCATCATTCTTCCAACTGTTGCGGATAACGATTTTGGCCCAGTTGCGGATAAGGGCTATTCCGCCCTGAGGGTTACCCTGCCCATCCAACACCGGGTCTCCGTTTTCATCCTTTTCGTTCTGGAAATAGGCCAGCGTTTCCGGATCAACCTTGTAGTCTTCACCTGGCTGCCGAACATTTCCGTCTGGATTCAGGAACTGGCCGTCCGCGTTGGTGGCCGCCTTGATTTCCGGCAGGTAAAGCATTTGCCAGAAAGCGGTTTCGCGGGTATCGTTTTCGTCTGAGTTGCAAAGCAGGTTTGGAAGGATGGCCGATGCATCTCCAATGGTAAGGGAGGAAGGCTTAGGCCCGTTACCCAGGAAATGGATGGTACGGGGGCTGTTGGAAAGTTCAATCTCGGCCGTGAATTTATACACATCCACCTCTCTGGTAAATGTAGTAGGGTTATGATCCGTATCTTCACCGATGAACGTCCTGTTCTGCTTTATGGGATAGCCGGGCTCCATAGTAGCTTCCACGTACTCCTTGTAGTGCCCGCTGCTGCCAAAGACCGCCAAATACAGATTCTCCAGTTTCGGCTCCTCTCCCAGAGCCTTGGTCTGGGGCGAAGAGTCCGGCAGGCTCACGGAGAAGTTGATGCGGACCTTGCCCATGGGGGCCCCGTCTTCCTGCAGGGGCTCGGGCACAAGTTCAGTCTCCCGGGTGCAGGACAGCACCGGCAGCATACACATCAGCAATATGAACAACCATCTTTTCATCGCGGATAATCTCCAAATACATAAGTATCACGATCTTCTGCAGGGAGGCGGTCATTGTATGATTCCCAATACCAGGTATCGTAAACGCAGCGTACCAGTGCATAAGAAACATTCTGGATTCCGGCATTGGGCTGCACGGCTCCGTTGGCGCTCCAGTATTTTCCGCCGGCTCCAAAAAGTTTCACAAAACCACTTTTCTGGGTGAGCGTGGCGATAAAGTCAATCTCGGCCTTGGTGGGCAAGCGCCAGCGCCCGGCCGGATACCCGTCTTCCTGATATGTAGCGCACTTGAAACGGGCCGACCGCTGGGTGAAACCATCATAGAACTCCACACCGCCGAAACGCGAGGAAACCATAAGGGCAGGAGCCAGCATGTTCTTCGTACGGTCGGACTCTTCTGCGGGATAGTAATACTGTAGAGGATGCTCCACCGCTCCATCAGTCTTGTACTCCGAGACATGCTTTCCGGGACGGAACTGGGTTTCGAATGCCTCGACTTCCGTTTCTTTCCCATCGGAATCGTACCAGTTATAATAGGTACTGGTTGTTACAATCGGAGATTGGTTTTCCAATCCGTTATTCCAGGTTTCCGGAGTGAGTGTACGGGGGTCTCCTATAATATAATCACTATCGTCCGGCAGTACCGATACGTGAATGGTATAGCGGTTGCGGTTGCCGCCGGTAAAGTTCACCGTGCGCCACTGGAGCCATTCCAGGCGGTCGGCGATGCCCTTTGTCCGGCTTCCTTTATTCCAGGTAACACTGGACTTCTGGGCCAGGTGTTTGGCTATAGTACCATATTCGCCATCGTCATTTCTGGCTGTTTTGTGCCGCCAGATCCGCTGTCCGTCTATGAACACATAACCGTTGTGTGCATAATTCCGGTAAACGGGATAGTTGGCATTTTCGGCTTCGTCGGGATATGGTGTCTCCCTGTCATCTGGGTGCTCCAGCTTCGGATCTGAATTCTCCTCCGCGGTTATGAATATGGCGGGATTCTGAGTTATGGTGACAGTCTGGGAGAAATTGCTGTTAATTCCCTTGTCCGAATGATAGATGGTGAGGACAATGGTATAGGGCGAATAATCGAAGTTGGCCGATGTATAGTTATCGTCCAGGGGGTGGTACATATTGATGATTCCACCGTTCTGAGAGAACCAGCCGCCGGCATCGTAACCGAGGTAATAAGTGCCTTCCGGATACAGGTCATCGGCCGGTCCGGTGCCGTCTCCGGAGCGGTAAATGGTGCCACCGTTAGCCGGCCCCGATGTTTGCGATCCATAGTAGGGGCGGGTGGCGCTTCTCACCTGGTACGAAACCGGATGGGAGGTGGTGAACCGGATGGGCAGGCTGGCCTCGTCGTACAGCACATATTGCTCCTGGTTCACGGATAGATAGCGGGCGTTGCCGATATCGGCATGCTTCACCACCACATTCTTGTCCTGCCAATAGTAGATATAGCAGTCGATGGGGTCGATCAGCACGGAAGCTTCGTCCGTATCGGCGCCCAGCATGCCCACGTCGATGTTGTAATGATACCAGTTGTTCCGGGTGAAGGTGTTTGCGTATTCCCCGCCGCGACGGTCCTGGGGAATGAGTATCTTGTAGTAGAACTCTTTCTTGAGTTCCTTGATCCCGTTGGCGTCGTCCTTGGTACGCAACCAGGGAAGCACCAGCTTCAGGTAGGGCTCGCCCTCCTTTCCGTTCTCCCAGGTCTGGGGATACATGTAGGTGGGATAGGTGTTGTAATAGCCGCCGGGGCTCTGGTCGAAGATTTGCTGGTAGATGGGCTCGGCATCCGTTCCAGTCTGCATGTTCTGGAAGAAGAGCAGCGGGTTGGCCCTATACGTCAGGACCTCGCTCTCCGAAGCTGCCTTGCGGGGTTCTCCGCCCAGGGAAACCGTTTTCACGGCATCCGCGATATATACTTTCATTTCCTCCACGCAGGGCGTCCATTCCTCGTAGACGGGGTTATTGTTGTCGTCGGTGCGGTTGGTCTTGATGGGCACGCTGGCCTGCGTCTTCACGGACACGGTGAGTTTGCAGGCATAACGTGACAGGGCAATGGTAAGCGGTTCGGCCACTTCTTTCTGGGTGCGACCGTCGGGCTGCTTGAGATGCAGGTATGCCTCTCCGCTCATCATGAACTGCTGCTGGCGGTGATTCTCTTGTCCGGGATCCGCTTCGAAGTTAGTGGTAACCAGGAGCGATTTTAAATTGGTCATGGACAGGTCGTCCTGGCTGTCCAGGAGCGTCTTGTCCACATTTGCCAGGGCAAAGACCAGGGTTTCCGTGGTGTTTGATGCCGAGGGAAAAATCTGGTAATTCACCTGGTTGGGCGTGAGTTCCAGGCGGAAGGTGGCGGTGTTGCGGGTAAGCTGGTCCAGCGTCTTGCGGATATGGTAGGACGCCTGTTCCGTGGTGTTTCCGTCCGGGTAGAAATAGAAATCCACCCACTTGATGTCGTTTTCGTGGAAGACATTGTCGCCGGGCTGCTCGTAAACGTCATCGGCCTTGGTCTGGTAGGCTTCCTCCAGCTGCAGGTTCACCACGATGGACGGGCCGTCCCACTCATCCGGGAATGCCTTTTCCCTGGTGCAGGAAACCAGCACCAGAAGAAGCATCAGGCAATATGAGAGGCGTCGCATCATGGCAGGATAAAATTGAAAATCTGGTCTATGCACTCCGATGCGCCTTCTATTTCACGGTCTCCGTCGGGAGTATATGCCACAAAATCCAGTGTAATGCTCTTGCCCGTGGTAACACCCTGGTAAGACTCCTTCCGGTAAATGGACAGGTCGATGCGACCGCTGTTCTTGTCCGGGTCGATGGTGGTTTCGCGGGATTTGTCCGGCTCGTCGCTGAACCACACGTCAAATGCATCTGCATCCCCATTCACAAGTACCTGCAGCTTGCCGCCCTTGGGCGTGGCCACATACAGATATGCGATGGCGGGGGAGTTGCTCTTGAGCGTCACGTTGTACTCGTCGGTGGTGCCTATCCTGGAAATGTCGGACACGGAATTGTCCAGCACCTTGAGCTTGCCGGTCACCATGAGGGAGGACGTGGAGAAATCGATGTCGTAGTCGCTCTTGCCCCAGGGCAGCACGCTCACGGTCAGCTGCAGCGTACGGTTGGTGACATAGTAGGCATACACCGTCCAGGTGTGGTTGCGGGGGAAGTTGTCGGCCGGCATGGTGAAGGGCCGCGCCTCATGCCGCTCCGTGGCGGTAGCTCCCGTTCCCTTGGTAACGGTATAGTGGACGATGCCGCTGATAGGCTTCCCGCTTTCGCGGATATAATAAGATCCGGCATCGGTAATCTCATTGGCGTCCAGGGCGTCCTTTATCTTGCGCTCGTAGGACGGGCCATCCTCTCCCGCGCCGCCGTAGGCATAGATTTCCGGCCGTTCGCTGGAATTCACGGTTGCGACACCCGGAAGTTCAAACAGGATGGAGGAGGAATAGTAGTCGTTAATTACGGCGGGGGCCGATTCGGCGAATACATACTCCTGCTTGGGAACGCTGTATCCGTTAAGTTCGATCCTGTCTACCTTGAAGGTCTCCTTGTCCGCGGGGTCGGCTACGGTGGTGAGCACCTGGGAGAAGAGGAAGCGTATCTTGGAGACGCAGCGCTCCAGGGAGATGGAGGACAGGCTGAGCGTGGGCTCTTCGCCGCTGATGACGAGCCCCTTGGCAACTCCGCTCATGGGAAGGCCGTTGTCTTCGTTCACTCCGGTGATTTTGGCCGCCGGCGAGAAAAGGTCCGTAGCCGCGCCGCTTCCGTCGCCGAACAGGGCGCCGTTCACGTCGTCATAAAGGGAGATTTCGTGTGCACTTGTCTTTTCTGCCCAAAGGGTCTGGTCCAGGCCCAGGGCTGCCGCATTGGCCAGCACGAACACATCCACCGTGGGCCGCGGTTTGGACAGGGCGAAATCCCAGCTCACGGGGAGGGAATAGCGCTTGATGCTTCCCGCCTGCGGGAAATCATCGGCCGGATGGGAAGCGTCCAGCTCCAGACTGGTGACCAGTGCGTGGGTGTTGGAATTGAACACCCAGATCTTGATGCTGTGAATGGCATTTTCCTTGTCGGCGGCCGGAACGCTCGCTTTCACCATGGCCGGAGCGGGAATCTCCAGGGCAATATTCAAGTATGCCCCAGGCAGGACAGGGTTCGGCTCACGCTTGCAACCCGACAGCAGGGCGGCAATCAACAGCATCGATATGAGCACGGACCTTCTCATTGCAACACCAGGGTCAAAGGGTCAGTCATTGTCCAGGCCACCTGGGTTTCCACGCCCAGGGAGAGGAGAGGGATACCCATATCGGGAACGGCGCTGTGGGCCTCCTTCAGCGACTTGATGGTGCAGTTCACCGTGGTCACGTGGTCTTTGGTGAAAGCCTTGGTGAAGCCGCCCGCAGGAACCGCCAGTTTTCCCACCAGATAGAACTTGTGCCCCGGAAGGATGCGGCCCTCGGCCCCGTGGAAAGACTCCCCGGAGTCGTTGCGGAACTCAAGGCAGAAATAGGTGTCCTTGTTCTCGGGGGTTTCAAGCACCAGGGTGCTGAAGCTGGCCGACTGGGTGGTGGTGAGGTAGATATCGGGCATCCTGTCGTCGTACAGGTAACACTGGGAGGCGTTTTCGTCCGCCTCCGGAGTGAAGTCGTAGTTCTGCCTGTACTGCCGGCCGACGATTACGCCTGTGAGCGGGAATTTCTGACCGGAAACATCTACCATGGTATATGCCTGCCCGTCGTTGTCCTGCAGTTTTTCCGCATCGGCCATTATGGTGGCCCGGAGCATGCCCATGCCGTAGTGCAGGGGGTTCTCCAGCACCACCGCACGGGTTCTGGAAGTAACCACGTTCCCCGCCTGATAACTGTCCAGTATGGTATCCCAGCTGTAATCCGAAGTGTACAGGTTCTGCGCTATTTCCTCTTCCGAAGTGCGGATGGGGGAGTCGGCGAAATAATACAGCGAAGGGGGATAGCAGTAGGCCGATATGGGCGCGATGCCGTCCAGGCCGTTTTCCAGCGGCACCTTGTAGCCCAGCGGCGTCCAGCGCACGACGGCGGCTCCGGAGGGCAGTCCCAGCCGTTCGGGGTAGGTGCCTACGTCGGTATTTGCAAAACTTATCGTGACAGTTGAGAACGTTTCTCCGGTAATCCGTATCTTCCCCTGCTCCACCAGCGTGATAAAGCGGGCCAGGACCCGATCCCGTACATAATCGTACAGATCTCCATAGGTGAGTGGGGTAATCCCGTCTGCATGGGTTGCCGGATAGACGTTTCCGTTCTTCTCCACCTCGTACTGGTAAGAATTGACGATGTTGTACGCGCTCAGGGTGCGGTACAGGTTGGTGAGCATGGACGCCACGTTAGTACCGGAACCTGGCATGAGGGCGCCTCCGGCGGTGATGTTCTCGTAACAGGTCCGGAGATTGTCGTCGCCGATGGTCTCGTCCCAGGGCACCGGCACGGAGATTTGCTTCCCGTTATCGTAATACGCGGTTACGGAGAAAGGCTCCTCGCCTTCGATGCCTGTAACAACGGCGGTGAGGACCTCGGCTATGACCGTGGCCTCGGCCGGAGTGGCGCTGGAGGAAAGCATCATGTCGGGGGCGAACTTGATGGAAGAAGGCTGCGGAGTTTCGGCGTTGAGACCTTCCTCCAGGAGCGAACCGTTCAAGTGTTTGTGGGCAACCTCATTGGCCGGCTCCGCATCTGCGCTCTGCTGGGCTTTACCGTACACCAGGAAAGAGGCTGTGTTGCGCGGAATGGTGAAGACGCTTCCGTTTTCACGGCCGAAGTAGTAGGCGTTGCTGTTTTTGGCAAGGGAGCCGTAGCCAATAGACAGTCTTGGAATGGAGTTTTTAAGGACGGTGGTATTGTCGGCTGCCGAGAAAGGCAGGAGGCGGGTTTCGCCCAGGCCGCTGAAGACGGGCGTTGACTGCAGCTCCTTGATTACCGACACGTCGGCCCTGGTGACTGCACCGTTTCCACCGATGCTGAGGGCAATCTGGACAGGCACCTGCTTCGGGGCGTCATCCTCCCTTCCCCCCTGTTTGTCACAGGCGGGAACGGTGACGAGCACCGCAAGCAACAGGATATGTCCCAGATACGCTCTCATTTTAAAACTCTACCTGATGATCGCTGCCGGGCTGCCAGTCCAGCGTGACGCTCACACCCACCAATGGGTTACTGGTACTCACAGTGCCGCCCTCATAAACCATGGCCCTGACAATCTTAAACTGTCCGGCCCGAAGGGGAGTCCGGATACTCAGGGTGGTCCGGGTAATGGTACCATCCTCCAACACTACGTAAACAATCCATTCCCACAGGGCTTCATCGGCCTCCCCTGCGATGAAGGGCTCCTCGGTTTCAATGACCGTTTTGGAATCCGGTAAATCCCGCGAGGGGAAATGGACCGAGGTGTAGCATACTTCGTCACTGTTCTCCACCTGTACGGGGTGGGTACGGAATCGTATATCCTTTCCCTCGGAGAGCGATGCGGCCGCATAGGTGTACGTGCTGTCGGCAATGTTGAAACCGTCGGCGAAGCCGGTCACCTCTACCCGGATGTCCTTGTAATTAGCATCCGGATCTTTATCCAGAACCAGTCCCGTAGCCGCATTGGCCATGAAAAGATGTACGTCGAAACGCTGGTCCACGCCGGCCAGTATGTCCATCCGCTTGCGGGCCGTGAACAGGCCGCTTTCGTGCGGGTCGGCCACTCCGTCAACGGCATGCTGCACCAGCCGGCCTGTACGGCAGAAATCTTTGCCTTCCAGGCTCACCTGGCTGGCCTGGGCTATGTTGGCCACACATGTGTGCATATAATTCCGTACGGGAATGTACAAGGTGTAACTGGACTGGGTGGCATCCATGGTTTCGCTCATGTGCTCCAGGATGGGCATGTCGCCCTGCGTGTCGTAGAAACTGAGGTCTACGTCTCTGGCATAATCTGTGAAAACGCCTTCCAGATAGGTTTCCAGTGCGGTGGACAGCTCCAGATCCGCATTCAGGGAAAGCACCGTTTCCAACTCCATGCGCATATTGGTGACCAGACGGAGCTGATAGTCCACGGTGAGGGGAGCCCCACAGCCGGACAAATCTTCGTCTATGAAGCGGCAGCCGGTGAAGGCTGCAGCCCCCATCGCAAGGAGAAGGCCGATTATCTGGAAGGTGCGTTTCACCGGAAACTCCTAGAACTCAAGATTATAGGTGTAACCGCTCTGCCAGCTGAGATCCACGGAGAGACCAAGGGACATCTGAGTGGAACGAAGATCCGGAACAGAGAGGTAGGCGTTCTTAAGGGAGTTCAAGCCAATCCTGAACTGGGCCGTGGTCATGAAGTTCTGGATGAACACGCGCGGAATCTGCTTGGACTGACCGGCCACCTTGCCGCTGGGAACCCCTGCTCCGTCCACGCCGTAGATCGGCGGAATCTGGTAGTAGGTGGGCCAGGTGATGGAACTCTGGTTGGCGGCACTGTTTTCGAGCTTGGCGTAGAGATAGAATGTGGCGCCGCTACGGATCAAGTTGTCCTTACCCCAGAAGGCGTCTCCGTTGTTCACGAACTCAAGGGCCACATAAACGTCGCTCTGAGCAGCGTCGTCAGCAAAATCCGAATTGTAGTTGTCGTATACGAGGGTATAGTTCTCTTCGCCGCTGGGCGTAGGGATGCCTGTGTTGGCAATGTCGTCGTCGTAGATAACGCCGTCAAAATTGGGGAATATACCGTTGGCGGAATCTTCAGCGCCCGAATACTTTCTGAGGAACTGCCAGTTCATGCGGGGATTCACACCGCCCACAAGGACGCCTCTCAACACCAGATGAGCATCGGCAAGGGCGATCTGCCTGTCGCCTTCCGTGGCGCTCACCAGAGTGCCGCGATTGTCCAGCAGATATCCTGCAGAGGCGGCTTCACTCGACCAGGCAACGGAGGTCTTGAGCATGGCGACGCCGTAGTTGATGTTGCTCTTTACGGCTACGCCGCGGGTGGAAGAAGAAACTTTTCCCAGTGACCAGCCGCCCGCTGTCCATTTGTTATTGTCGGTGGTATCGTCGTCCCAGGGCCCTACGCCGTTGGGGTAATCTCCAATCGCCAGGTCGGCCTTGTCGGTCACGCGCACAGGGCTGTTGTCATAATAGAAGAGTTCGGCCGGATAGAGATATTTTCTGGGCTCGAAGGAAGAGTTGGGCGTAACCAGTGCGGCGTTGGGATGCTTGTATGAGAAAACGCCGTTATTGTCGATGGCCAGCTGGGCGGCACCTTCAGGAATGTTGAAATCTTCATAGGGATAGCCATTCAGGTCCTTGGCGCCTACAAATCCGGTTGAAGTGTTATTCCAGGCATCGCTGGAAAGGATATTACCACCAACGACGACTTCGCGGATGGCATCATATTCCTTATACTCCCAGTTATTTTCAAAATAGCGGCCCATACGGGTGGAAATCTCTGAAGCAAGTCGCTTGGCATTGGCTTCCCTGGCATCAGTAGGCGTGGCACTGATAACGCCATTAACCACAGATGCCATCTCCTGCATCATCCATTTCACGGAAGCGGAAGAGCCCGAACGGAATTCCCCGGCCTTGATGTTGGTGAAAGTGGAATAGGCCTTGCCCAGAATCTCTTCCAAACCCACCTGGGTCACCTTGGTTCCGGTACGCATGTCATTGTTGATTTCGTACTGGAGGCCAAGTTCTCTCCAGTTGATGGCGGGAAGATCGGCGGCCGGGAAACCATAAGTCGCCGATGTGGCTGCAACCAGTGAACTCTGCATGATGCGGTTGATGACGAAAATCATCAGGCGGGCCGTGGCGTCATAGGCGGCAATCTCTTCTTCCGGCATGCGGCGGACAGCCTTGAATACGGTTTCTTCGGGTTTGTCCTTAATCTCGGCATCCGTGGCACCCCTTACTTTGCCCTGACCTTCGGAAGGTGCCTTTCCGTAGAAGAGGACGGCGTCGGTACCCACGGGGATGGAAAGATGCAGTACCCGTCTGGAAGACGAAGTGGCGTTGTCGGCAGCGGTGACATCGCCGGTGGTGTACAGGTTGCCCATGTTAAAGCGTTTGTCGGCTGCCGTGGAGGAGGAATTCACAAAGGCTTCGCCTGAAGTGGCTCCGGTTACGTAGGTGAAGATGACGGCATCCGTCATTCCGCGGAAGTTGTTTGCTTTCTGCACCACATCAGCCGTCATCTTGGTGTTCGGCTGCTGGGCTTCGCCGGAAGTGGACACGCTCAGCACGAACTGGGTGGTCACTTCCCGGGTTTCCGAATTGTAGTTGGGGTTGTCGATCACTTTTTCCTTATTGCAGGAAAGTGCGGCCAGCGTGAGCAGCCCCATCAGCAAAATTTGACACTTTTTCATAATAGATCTATTGGTTTTTATGTGTTTTTTGTTGTTTCGATTAGTTTCGGCGTATTATTATATAAGACTGCAAAGATACCGATTTTATTTTTCTATTGAAAATAAAAAATAGGAAATATGCATAACAAATGTCCAATAGAAGGCCCTGGCAGGCACATTGGTGCCCACCAAAACGCTCCGTTGCGTTCGGGTAATTAAGGCAAATCAGGCCAGCCCGGGCTTGCAAGGCTTGCCGATGCTACGGCGCCAGGCGTAGTATAGCTCCTCGGTGGCGAGGGCTATCTTGGTGACGGAATAGGGACCCGATTCGGGATGGCAGATCCAGCTTTCTTCGAGCGTGCTGAGCTCCACGCAGTCGCCCCATTTACCCAGAAATTCGTATTCTACGTGCACGGAATACATTTCCGGCACGGTGCGGCGCAGTTCCTCGACGGTGCCGTCGGGGTGCTTTACGCGGGCCACGAATCCGTCCATATTGTGCCTGAAGGTGCCGCCCGTGTAGGTGTAGTACTTGGCATCCGGCAGGGAGTGGATGGTGATGCGCAGCTTGCCGGAGTCGTAGGTGCCCGCCTCTACCTCGGCTCGCACCTGGGCGCGCTCCCACTCATACCAGTCGGGGACGTGGGAGAATTCGGTCTCGCCCTCCACCGCCTGCAGCTCGCCGAGCTCGGTCATATGCCAGCGCTTGCCGCAGTGCTTGCAGAAGATTTCCGTACCCTTGGAGTCCATCTCGTATTCGGTGCCGCAGTGAGGGCACTGGTAGAGCACTTTGTGCAGGCCCTCGGCGCGCCAGGGCATGGGTAGGCGCAGGCCGCGCTCCTTCAGCCAGGTCCAGTCGTCGTACTGGAAGGCCTGGACGAGACGGTCGTTCACCTCGTCCACGCTGGCCTTTTCCAGCGCCGGCACGTCGTAGATGAGCTCCAGCTCGGCCTCGGTGGGTTTAATCTTGCGGTCGCGCAGGTTCCAGAAGGGGGAGTTCACGTGATGCCCGTGGCAGCGGATCACTACCACCGGCACCTTGAGCATCTTGCAAAGCTTGCCGAGCGACGCCGGGAGCACCGCCGTGGTGCCGCAGAGCGAGTAGCGGGCCTCGGGGTATACCACCGCTATGTCGCCGTTGTCGACTATCTTCTTGAGGTTGCGTATCAGGCGCAGGTCCTGGGTGAACTTGCGCTTGCAGATGCAGCCAACCTTGAGCATTATCCACTTGCGCCCCACAAAACCGTCGATCGCCACCACATAGTTGGCCCTTTCCGGGTAGATGGCGGTGGTGAGGATCTGGAAGTCCATGAACGAATTGTGGTTGCTGAGCAGCAGGTACGGGGGCTTGATGCCCTCCATGCCGATGCGGGTAATCCTGGTCTTGTGGGCCATGGCCACGGGCTTGCTGAGCAGCCAGGTGAGGGGCCGCAGGTACCATCTGGTGCGTACCGGATCGGCCGCCATGTCGAAGTGGGGAACAGGTTTCATGGGTCAGGTTTTAGCGGTGGTGGAGATTAGAAGCTGAGTCTCAGGGCCACTCCGGCGGAAGGGCTGAGGGTGCCGTAGCCGGCGGGCGTGAGGGCGAAGCTGGGCTCGATGCTGAAGTTGATTCCGGAGGCGAAACGGTCGTAGTCCTGGTAGTACATGTTCTTGACCTTGGCGATGTGGGCGGCGTCGCAGATGCTCCAGATGGAGAGGAGCGCTTCGGCGCCGAGGGTTCCAAGGATGACGGGACCAGCGGCCCGGAAAAACCCGAAGCTGTCGCTGCCGTTGCCCAGTACATCGTAGTCATAGATGGGCGAAAACAGAACGCACAGGCCAACGAACGCTATGGCCGACTGACCGAAATAGAACGCGATGCCGCGGCCCCATTCGCCGTCGAGGCACTGGCCGAATCCGGGGATGCACAGAGATGCAAAGCCGGACCAGAAGGGACTGTACGGATCGCCTGCCTGGTGACGGTAGTAGCGGGTGTCGTAGTCGTACTTGATGTCGTTGTAGCGGACGTCGTAGCGTATAGGGGTCTCCTGGGGAGTCCAGGGGTCGTAGTCGTCTTCGGCCTCCGGCTGTTCGGCCTCTGCTTCGGCCTGGGCCCTGGCCTCCGCCTCTGCGATTTCCTCGGGGGTGGCGGGCCTTGCTTCAGGAATGAATTCGGCGGGAGATTCGTAGACTTTCTCGTCGGCTGCGGGCCTTTTGTCGGCTTCGGCCTTGACGTCAGCCTCTGCCTTTGCCTTCTCCTTCGCCTCGGCGTTGGCCTGGGCCTCCGGGGAAATGTAGCTGCTCACCGGTGCGGCGCCGGCCTTCGGGGAGTCGAAGTTGTCCAGCATTCCGTTCGCGTAGAGTATGGTCTTGACGTCGCTGCGCTTGAGGGAGTAAAGCGGGCCGTCGGGGTTGGCTTCGGTCTTGTATTTAACGAGCTCGGGAGTGACTTCGGTCACGCGGGCCCTGATTAGGCGGCCGTCCTTTGTGGTGACGATGTCCTGTGCGTGCGCGCTCACGGCGGCGGCGAGGACGATGATTATGATTGCGAGACAGCGTTTCATATCCGTGCTATTTTTGGTCAAAGATAATGTTTTTTTCGATAAGCCCGCGAAGCGGGGTGCCGGGCACGTAGAGGGCGGCGCGGATCCCGAAAGGAACGGCGCCCTCGATGTTGGAAGGAGAGTCGTCGATGAAGAGTATCTCTTCGGGGGCGTATCCGCTTTCTGCGATGGCGCGGCTGAAGATTTCCGGGCCGGGTTTCTGGACGCGCATCTCATGCGACAGGAACAGCTTCTTGAAGCTGGTCTCGAACGGAAGGCCGGCGCCCTGGAAGAGGGGATACAGGATGCTCATCGACACGGGGTTGTTGTTGCTGAGGATGAAGAGGTCGTATTTCTGCGCAAGTTCATGCACGAGTTCGACGGTTTCCCTGGTCGGGGGTTCGAAGAACTGCCTGTGGCACCACAGAAGGGTGGGGATGTCGATGCCGGGCTTGCAGTGGCGCTTGCACTCCTCCATGAATTCCTCGAAACTTATGTTTCCGCCCTCCAACTCGTCGAAAAAGCCCCGCTGGTGGCACGGGTCGATGTACTCGTCGACATCTTTGAACCCCGCCACAGTGCGGTAAGCCTCGATGCACCGTGGCAGGTTGAGAGGCAGCAGCACGCCGCCCATGTCGAAAAAGATTGCTTTTATCATGCTGTCGGCAAAGGTAAAAAAGATTCGCGGAATCTATTCTATCAGAAAATCGCAGTAGATGGGGAAGTGGTCGGAGATGAACCGGGTGCCGTAGCCGGCGCTGTTCACCACCTTGTAGGTCAGCGGCGTGGCGCCACGGTAGTAGATGTGGTCGAGTAGCGTCCAGGTGCTGGAATCCTCCCGGAATCCGTTGAAAGTCATCGACGGATCCTTTTCGGATACGTCCGACGCTGAGCGGTGCAGGAAGGCGTTCAGCTCTGCCATCCGGTCGCTGGCGTTGTTGCTGTTCAGGTCGCCGCCGAAGAATAGCGGCAGGCCGCTGCTCCCCGCAATCGCCTTCATCTGCTCTATGTTAACCCTGTTGCAGGGTGTTATCACGTCCACCACCGGACTCACGGCATTGCCGTAACTCTGCGGGATGTTGTGAGTGTTGAAAATGTAGAACTCCTTGCCGCTCTCATTATGCAGCAGCTTCTGCCACAGGGTGACTTTCTGGCCGGTGGTGCCGAAGCCTGTCGACGGCGTGTCGGGAGTGTCGCTAAGCCAGTAGCGGCCCCACTCGAGCACGGTGAACATGCCGGCACGGAGCATGATGACGTTGCGCTGCCCGGCGTTCTTGAACGAAGCGTCGTTGGCGGCATCGCCCTTGGAGTAGCCGGAGGCAAGGACCCCGTCTTTGGCGTAGCAATAGTAGGTATATCCGGTCAGGCTTGCCTTGAGGTCGTTGAGCTGCTCGCGACGGCATTCCTGAAGGATGGCGATATCGGGGTCGATGTCTTTGAACATGGAGACGCAGGGTCCCTTTCGCACAGTCGTCCATTCGTGGCCGGCAGTGTCGGTGGAACCGTCCTTTTTGCCGCCCTGAAGGATGTTGAAGCTCATTATACGCAGTTGCAGACTTGTTGCCGGAGGAGCAGGAGGAGTAACGGTGAGGAAGCACTTAGCCGAGACCTTGCCGTCGGCGCTCATTGCCACGATGTAGGTGCTGCCGGGAGCCACGGGATGCACAACGCCTTCGTTTACGGTCGCCACAGAGGTGTTCTGGGAGCTCCAGACTATGGTTTTGTCGGTGGCATTGTCGGGTTTTACAGTTGCAGTGACCGTGCCGGTCTCGCCGTCGCTCAACGTCAGCACTTCGGGGTTGATACTGATGGATTCCACGGGTACGACATCCTGCACGGGATCCTTTTCGCCGCAAGAAATCAGTGCCACGGCGCCTATCAACAAAGTCAAAAGATTCTTGATGCAAATCATCTTGCTGGTCGTTTTACCTTGCTAAGATACACAAAATCCTCCATATGCCCGAATTTTTTGTATATTTGCACCCTGTGACGGCCCGCCCGGATGGTTCCGCGCCCGCCGCCCCTCCCCCAGCCTTGGTGGTGAAATGGTAGACACGAGGGACTTCGATTATTTGAGTGCATGCTGCGAAAGCGGCAATGTAGAATGTCGTAAATTCAAGGAAGCCTTAACAGGTAAAGCTGATGGTAATCTTGAGCCAAGCCTCCGTAAGGAGGAAGGTGCAGAGACTAGACACGACACACTTAAAGAGCCTGGCTCCATGGTGAAGGAATAGTCCGGACCACAAACAGAGATGGTGGCGAAAGCCATAGTGGCAAGAAAATCCCTTGGCCCGAAACGGCCGTGCGGGTTCGATTCCCGCCCGAGGCACGCCGAAGTCCAACTGCTTGATAATCAAGTGGTTGGATTTTCATTTTTGCCGAATTTTTGCCTTTTTCAGCGAAATGTTTCCCTAATGTTACCCTAA
>JAEELG010000017.1 GCA_016288775.1 Bacteroidales bacterium
CCCTGATTGTCGGCCTTGAGCTGCTTCATCAGGGTCTCGGTGAGCTGGTTGTTGGTGTTGGTCCAGATATCGATGACGTGGTTGTAGCGTTCGTTGTTGGTGATAAGACCCATGGCATACTGGGACATAACCTCCTCGACCTCCTCGTTGGCTTTTTCGATGAGCTGTTCCTTCTCGGCGGGGATGAGCACATCGCCCAGGTTGAAGGAGAGACCGCCGCGGAAAGCTTGACGGTAGCCCATATTCTTGATGTCGTCGAGGAAGATGGCGGTGACAGCATTGCCGCATTGGGTGAAGATGTCGCCGATGATGTCGCGCAACGACTTCTTGCCCATCACCTGGTTGATGAAACCGTATTCCGACGGGACGACCTGGTTGAAGATAACGCGGCCGACAGTGGTGCGGAGGCGATTGGTCTTGATGTAATGGCCGTTGGCGTCAAGGATGGGATTGCCTTCGCGGTCGCGTTTGATTTCGAACTCGGTGCGGCTGTGAAGGGCGGTCTCGGCGGGAGTGCTGCAGGCGATGTCGGTAAGCACATTGCCTTTTTTGTCCTTGATGACCTCCATGAAGGTGCGGTCGGTCTTGACGTAGGAATATTCGTCGTGGCGGTGGTCCTCATCGAGTTGCACAGAGATGCAGGCGTTGAGGTCGACACGTTTTTCGTTATAGGCGATTATGACTTCCTCGGCGGAGTAGAAGCGCTGACCCTCGCCCTTGACAGTCTCGGTGGCTGTGGTGCGACGAGGCTTGGTCATGTAGTACAGACCGAGCACCATGTCCTGCGACGGGACGGTGATAGGGGCACCATTGGCGGGGTTGAGAATGTTGTGGGTGGAGAGCATCAGCAGCTGTGCCTCGAGGATGGCGGCGTTGCCCATAGGCACGTGGACAGCCATCTGGTCGCCGTCGAAGTCGGCGTTGAATCCGGTACACACCAGCGGGTGGAGGCGGATGGCCTTACCTTCGACGAGACGGGGCTGGAAGGCCTGGATACCGAGACGGTGCAGCGTAGGAGCACGGTTGAGCAGGATGGGGTGACCTTTGAGGATGTTCTCGAGGATTTCCCACACGACGGGCTCTTTGCGGTCGACAATGCGCTTGGCGCTCTTGACGGTTTTGACGAGGCCGCGCTCGAGGAGTTTGCGGATGACATAGGGTTTGAAGAGCTCGGCGGCCATATCCTTGGGCAGACCGCACTCGTGCATGCGCAGCTCGGGGCCGACGACGATGACCGAACGGCCAGAGTAGTCGACACGCTTACCGAGGAGGTTCTGACGGAAGCGACCCTGCTTGCCCTTGAGGGCATCGGAGAGCGACTTGAGTGCGCGGTTGCTGTCGGACTTCACGCTGGAGACCTTGCGGCTGTTGTCGAAGAGAGAATCGACAGACTCCTGCAGCATGCGTTTCTCATTGCGCATGATGACTTCGGGAGCCTTAATCTCAACAAGGCGTTTCAGACGATTGTTGCGGATGATAACGCGACGATAGAGCTCGTTGATGTCGGAAGTGGCGAAACGGCCACCATCCAGCGGCACGAGGGGACGCAGGTCGGGAGGAATGACCGGAATGATGTTCATGATCATCCACTCGGGACGGTTGTCCATGCCACGGGCACGCATGGAACGCTGCGACTCGCGGAACGACTCGATGACATTGAGGCGCTTGAGAGCATCCTGTTTGCGAGCCACGGCAGTCTCCTTGGAGGCTTTGGCGCGGAGCTCGTAAGAGAGCTTGTCGAGGTCGAGGTTGCAGAGGAGCGTATAGAGAGCCTCGGCACCCATGCCGGCAATAAATTTGTCGGGGTCGCTGTCGGGCAACTGGTCGTTGCCTTCGGGCAGAGAGTCTTTAATGTAATAATATTCTTCTTCGGTGAGCAGGTCGAGGCGCTGGACAGGCATCTCGTTCAGCATGGCCTTGCCGGGCTGAAGGACGATGTATTTCTCGTAATAGATGACCTGGTCGAGTTTCTTGGAAGGGATGTTGAGCAGGGTGCCGATTTTGTTGGGCAGGGAGCGGAAGAACCAGATGTGGGCGATGGGGACCACAAGTTCGATGTGGCCCATGCGCTCGCGGCGGACCTTCTTCTCGGTGACTTCGACACCGCAGCGGTCGCAGACGATACCCTTGTAGCGGATACGTTTATATTTGCCGCAGTGGCACTCCCAGTCGCGCGTGGGTCCGAAGATGCGCTCGCAGAACAAGCCGTCGCGCTCGGGCTTGTAGGTGCGATAATTTATGGTTTCAGGCTTGGTTACCTCGCCAAAGGAGCGGCGCTTGATGCTTTCGGGCGACGCGAGGCTGATGGTAATCGAGTTGACATCGGTCTTTACCTGAGATTCTTGTTTAAAAGCCATTGTTCTTTACTTTCTACTTACTTAATCAAACGTTACCTCCAAACCGAGACCACGGAGTTCGTGGACAAGGACGTTGAACGATTCGGGGATACCCGGAACCGGCATATTGTCGCCCTTGACGATAGCTTCGTAGGCCTTGGCACGGCCCATGACGTCGTCGGACTTGACGGTGAGCACTTCCTGCAGCACATGGGATGCGCCGTAGGCTTCGAGAGCCCAGACCTCCATCTCACCGAAACGCTGACCACCAAAGTTGGCTTTACCGCCGAGGGGCTGCTGGGTGATGAGAGAGTAGGGTCCGATGGAACGGGCGTGCATCTTGTCGTCAATCATGTGGTGGAGCTTGAGGTAGTAGATGTAACCTACGGTGGCGGGCTGGTCGAAGCGGTCGCCAGTCTCACCGTCGTAGAGGTAGGTACGGCCGTTTTCGGGAAGGCCGGCCTCACGCATATAACCGTTGATTTGCTCGAGAGTGGCACCGTCGAAGATGGGGGTCTTGAAACGCTTGTTGAGTTTCTTGCCAGCCCAACCCAGGACGGTCTCATAAATCTGTCCAAGGTTCATACGCGAAGGCACACCCAGGGGGTTGAGGACGATGTCGACAGGAGTGCCGTCGGCGAGGAAAGGCATATCCTCGGCGCGGACAATCTTTGACACGATACCTTTGTTACCATGGCGGCCTGCCATTTTGTCACCGATGCGCAGTTTGCGCTTCATGGCGATGTAGACCTTGGCCATCTGGACAATGCCACTGGGGAGGTCGTCACCGACGGTGAGGGCGAACTTGTTACGGGTGAAGCGGCCGGAAATCTCGCGGTACTTGATATTATAGTTGTTGAGCAACTCTTTGATGAGGGCGTTGGTCTCCTTGTCGGTGGTCCACTTGTTGGGGCTAACCTCGGTATAGTCGATAGTTTTG
Source organism: Bacteroidales bacterium (assembly GCA_016288775.1). Lineage (GTDB taxonomy): Bacteria > Bacteroidota > Bacteroidia > Bacteroidales > UBA932 > Cryptobacteroides. The sequence goes on from JAEELG010000017.1 coordinate 3,277, forward strand.
AGCGTCTTGGCACTGAACTTGACTTTCTTGGGGATGAGCTCTTCGCGGTGGCTGGTGTAAACACCGTTGGAGACTTTGCCGTTGAGGAGAATGAGAAGACGGGAGATGAGTTTGTCCTTCAACTCCTCGCACTCGAAACGATACTCTTCCTCGGGCTTGGCAAGAAGTTCTTTCTCCTTGGCGCGAGCCTTGCGGTCGCGGATGACACGGGCAAAAAGCTTCTTGTCGATGACCACACCGTGCATCGAAGGAGGAACCTTAAGAGAGGCATCCTTCACATCGCCGGCCTTGTCGCCGAAGATGGCGCGGAGAAGTTTCTCCTCGGGAGTGGGATCAGACTCTCCCTTGGGAGTAATCTTACCAATAAGGATATCGCCTTCCTTGACCTCGGCACCGACACGGACAATACCATTCTCGTCGAGATCCTTGGTAGCATCGTTACCGACGTTGGGGATGTCGCGAGTGAGTTCCTCGTTACCACGCTTGGTCTCGCGGACTTCGAGGGTAAACTCCTCGACATGGACGGAGGTGAAGATGTCCTCGCGCACTACGCGCTCGGAGATAACAACGGCATCCTCAAAGTTGTAACCCTTCCACGGCATGAAGGCAACCATCATGTTGCGGCCAAGTGCGAGTTCACCTCCCTGGGTGGCGTAACCTTCGCAGAGGACCTGGCCTTTCTTGACCTTATCGCCCTTCTTGACGATAGGACGCAGGTTGATGGCGGTGGAATGGTTGGTACGTTGATATTTGGTGAGGCGATATTCCTTCACATCGTCGTCGAAGGAAACAAGACGTTCCTTCTCGGTGCGGTTGTGGCGGATGACAATCTTGGTGGAGTCGACAAACTCGACGACACCGTCGGCCTCAGCGTTGAGCAGCACGCGGCTGTCGTGCGCCACAGCCTCTTCGATGCCCGTACCGACGATGGGAATCTCGGGGTTGAGCAGGGGAACAGCCTGACGCATCATGTTCGATCCCATCAGAGCACGGTTGGCGTCGTCGTGCTCGAGGAACGGGATAAGCGATGCTGCGATAGAAGCAATCTGGTTGGAAGCGATGTCCATGAGGTCGATTTCGTCGGGCGACACAATGGGGAAGTCGGCCTGACGACGAGCCTTGACACGGCTTTCAGTGATGTGACCTTCCTCATCCTGGGGAGTGGTGGCCTGAGCCACAGTCTTATTCTCCTCAGCCTCTGCAGAGAGGTAGATGGGAGGCTCGTTGAGTTGCACCTGACCGTCGACGACACGCTGATAAGGAGTCTCTATGAATCCCAACTCATTAATCTTAGCATAAACGCAGAGAGAAGAGATAAGACCGATGTTGGGGCCTTCAGGAGTCTCGATGGTGCAGAGGCGACCATAGTGAGTATAGTGGACGTCGCGGACCTCGAAGCCTGCACGCTCGCGCGACAGACCGCCGGGGCCGAGAGCCGATATACGGCGTTTGTGGGTGAGCTCTGCCAAAGGATTGGTCTGGTCCATGAACTGGCTCAACTGGTTGGTACCAAAGAACGAGTTGATGACCGACGAAAGGGTCTTTGCATTGATAAGTTCGGTGGGGGTGAACACCTCGTTGTCACGCACATTCATGCGCTCTCGAATGGTGCGGCTCATGCGGGCAAGACCCACGCCAAACTGGTTGGAGAGCTGTTCACCGACGGTGCGGATACGACGGTTCGACAGGTGGTCGATATCATCCACTTCCGCCTTCTGGTTGATAAGTTCAACCAAATACTTAATGATAGAAGTAATGTCCTCCTTGGTCAGAACGCGGACATTGTCGGGGACATCAAGGTTCAATTTGGTGTTGATTCTGTAGCGACCCACATCGCCCAGATCATAACGTTTCTCAGAGAAGAAGAGTTTCTCAATGATACTGCGGGCAGTCTCCTCGTCGGGAGGTTCGGCATTGCGGAGCTGGCGGTAAATATACTCGCATGCTTCCTTGGCATTGTTTGCAGTATCCTTCTTTAAACTATTGTAAATGACGGAATAGTCGATACCATCCTTATCCTCGGTCTTGATGAGGATGGATTTGACATCGAGCTCAAGGATTTTCTCAATATGTTCCTCCGTGAGTTCGACATCGCGCTCGATGACCACCTCGGTACGCTCCATGGAGACGACCTCTCCGGTGTCCTCGTCAACGAAATCCTCGGTCCAAGTCTCCACCACACGGGCGGCAAGCTGTTTGCCGAGCACTTTTTTCAAATTATTGCGATTGACCTTAACCTCTTCAGCAAGTTCGAAGATGTCAAGAATATCCTTGTCGGATTCATATCCGATGGCGCGCAAGAGGGTAGTGATAGGCAATTTCTTCTTACGGTCGATATAAGCGTACATTACGTTGTTGATATCGGTCGTAAACTCCATCCACGAACCCTTGAAGGGAATAATACGGGCGGAATAGAGCTGTGTGCCATTCGAGTGGAACTGAGTACCGAAAAAGACACCGGGCGAACGGTGCAACTGGGAGACCACGACGCGTTCTGCGCCATTGATAACGAAGGTTCCCTTCGGGGTCATATAAGGAATCATGCCCAGATAGACATGCTGCTCGAGGGTCTGGAAATCTTCATTCTCAGGGTCTTTGCAACTCAGTTTCATCTTGGCTTTCAGCGGCACGCTGTAGGTCAGGCCGCGCTCGATGCACTCCTCGATGGTATAACGGGGAGGATCGATATAATAATCCAAGAATTCGAGTTCGAAATTGTTTCGCGCATCGGTGATGGGGAAATTCTCTTTAAAGACTTTGAACAGGCCTTCGTCCAGACGGTTGTCGGGATTGGTCTCAATCTGGAAGAAGTCTTTGAACGACTTGACCTGGATATCGAGAAAATCCGGATATTCAAATTTGCGTACCGACGCGAAATTGACTACTGTGGGTTCTTTTTTTGCCAAGGGACTAAAAAATTATATCGTGTTCTATAACTGATCGCGAGTGAAGCAGGAGTACCCATTGAAGGGGTTGAAGAAGCGCGGAATCGGATTCCATAGCAACAAGGAATAGGCACTCCGATCACGTCGGAGGCCCTATTCCTCGTTAGTATCAGGAAAGGATTACCTTACTTGATCTCGATTTCGGCACCAGCCTCTTCGAGGGCTTTCTTCAGGCTCTCAGCCTCGTCCTTGGAAACACCTTCCTTGACGGGTTTGGGGGCGTTGTCGACAAGCTCCTTGGACTCTTTCAGACCGAGGGAGGCCATGTCCTTAACAGCCTTCACGACGCCAAGTTTCTTGGTCTGATCGGGAACACCCTTCAGGATCACGTCGAAGGAGGTCTTCTCCTCAGCAGCGGCGGCGGCACCACCGGCGGCGGGGGCGGCGACTGCAACAGCAGCGGCGGCGGGTTCAATGCCGTACTCCTCTTTCAGGACGTCAGC
>JAEELG010000131.1 GCA_016288775.1 Bacteroidales bacterium
ACATCCTCAAGCGATTCCATGGCCTGCTGCGTACGTATTATCTGGACGGCAGGCAGATGGACCTTGGTGTCCCTTCCGTCCAATATTTCGCGGAGAGGCTGGCTTACTCACCCCGTTACCTGGGCGACGTCATTCACCAGGCAACCGGCGGCACGGCCATCGGCTATATCCACTCCTTTGTGATTGAGCAGGGCAAGAACCTTTTGATGAACGGCCACAACGTCAATGAAACCGCGCACCTGTTGGGCTTCGAGTTCCCGCACCACTTCTCCCGCCTCTTCAAGAAGATGACCGGCATTACTCCGACGGAGTTCCTGGGGAAATAAAGAAGCCGTGCGAGAATCTGCAAGATGTCCTTGGCAAAGCCGGCGTGCCGATGGACTCGTCCGCGTATGGTTTGATGGTCTTCACGCCGCCCTGCATGGGGGGTATCGCGTAGTTCTGGCCAACCACGCAGCGCCGCCGCCAGAAAAAGCTGACGGCGGCACGGTTAAAAACTATTGGCGCCCGAAGGAGAACGCCCGGTTGGCCCGGAAAGCTTGCAAATCCTTCCTTCGCTCTTCGGCAAACGGAGCATCCAGCTTCCTGAACTTTTCCAGCATGTTCTGCCACTCGGGCAGGCGGGCAAGTTCCGGATTCTCTTCCAGCAAGTCCAGGCAGAAGGACTTCATGTAGTGATAGCGCTTGGGAAGGGCCCCCACAAGGACATAACCGTATTCGCTGTCAATCTTGAAGCGGTCGTCCAGGCAAACGCAGGCTCCGTCCACAAATGCCTCAAAGGCTTCCTGGCGCTTGCCGTGCAGAAGGAGGAATCGGCCATAGGCCTCATAACTGCGGCTGAGGGCAATCACATCCTGCGCGGCCAGCCTGCCAAACTCTTCGCTCCAACCTTCCAGATAAAAGGCCCGCCGGCGTTCGATGGGGTCGATGAACGGCTGCGCATATTCGCGGAGCACATGCGGAAGCATCTTAACCTGGCCCTTGTCGGTCCAGGCAACTAACTGATAAGCCATAGCATGATAGTGTTTAGTGGTTCAACTTAAAGTATCATGACGTTTATGCTTTGAAAAATACTGTACATACTACACTCAACGTATTTCAAAGAACTGCCCGGCCACCCGGCCGCTCGTCAGGGTACAATACGCCCTGGGGGTGGACCTTCGTCCGGGTTTTTAAGTGCGTGGTATGGCTTAAAGGATGATCAGTATGTCATAAGAATGGCTTCGGCTTGCAAAGTTACATCATAAAGACGAATTTGCAAGAGGAATCTATCATATTTGCTTTAAGAATCGGCTCCAGTTGAGGCGCTTGCGGTCATAGACCTTCTTCGATTTTTGGAGCGCAGAGTATGAAATCGGTAATAGTCTCGTAGAAAATATGTAAATTTGTCTGGCTAAACTGAATACACCATGGCAAAAGACAGATTTGACATTCAGGAAAAGAATTCTGTGAATCTCTTTACGGAAACGATGGTCATTGTTGACAAAGTAACCGGTGTGAATTATCTCTATGTGGGTCGTGGCTACGGCGGAGGCCTCACCCCGCTTATCGACGCTGACGGCAAGCCCATTGTCACCAAAGACGGATATAAAAAGTAGTTCCTATGATCAAGATGTTCGTCATGCACACCTGCCCGGACTGCGAATACGTGGAAAAGCAGGTGGAAGGCAACCCCAATTTCGAGGTGATCGATATCGGAAAGCACGTGCGGAACTTGAAGCAGTTCCTGGACCTCAGGGATTCCCATCCTGCTTTTGACGAGGCCAAGGCCATCGGGGACGTCGGTATCCCTTGCTATGTCCTGGAAGACGGTTCCGTTACTCTCTATTCGAAAGATGTGGGTCTGGAGCCGCGTCCTGAAACAATGGGCGCAGCCTGCAGCATTGATGGAAAAGGTTGCTGACACTCATCCTTATAATCATCACCTCGCTGGTGGGCATTCTTTGCTTCACCGGCACGTTGAACGGAAACAAGCTGCTGTTCAATGCATATTCTGTGTGGCATCGGAAGGAATGGTATAGCCTCCTTTTCCCGCTGGTCTGCCGCCCTGACATCTTCCGGCACTTCCTTGCTCAATTAGGGTTGTAAAGGTCTTTTGCCCTCAGCATAAAAACGTCCTGCCCTCCAGGTTTATTATTCGGCCAAAGAATCGTATATTTGCATAGTCAAAACTAAAAGAACACGCGATATGAACCTCGAACAGCAAATTCAGGAAGACATCAAGGCCGCCATGAAGGCCAAAGATACCGTTGCCATGAACGCCGTACGCGCCATCAAAGGCGAAATCCTTCTTTTCAAAACCTCCGAAGGGGGCTCTAAGGAAGTCACCGACGGCGATATCCTCAAAATGATCCAGAAGCTCGTCAAGCAGCGCAAGGAAGCCGCCGAGCAGTTCGTCGCCGGCGGCCGTCAGGACCTCGCCGACAACGAACTCGCCGAGGCCGCCGCCCTCGAGAAATACCTCCCCAAGCAGCTCTCCCCCGACGAGGTGAAAGCCAAGATCCAGGAAATCATTGCCCAGGTGGGCGCCTCCTCCATCCGCGACATGGGCAAGGTTATGGGCGTCGCCAACAAGGCCCTCGCCGGTCTCTCCGACGGCCGCACCATCTCGGGCATCGTCAAGGAACTCCTGAGCCAGGCATAGCCCAGCCCTTTCGCGGCTTATTTCCCCTTCAGCCTACCGCTCTTGCGGAGGGCTTCGTTGATAATCCATTGCAACTGACCGTTGGTGCTGCGGAACTCGTCCGCAGCCCAGCGTTCAATCGCTTCCATCGTCGCAGGATCCACCCGGAGGACGAAACTCTTGACGGCTTCTTTCTCCCTGGCCATCTTAGTACAGGCTTCCGGAATTCACGACCGGCTGCGCCGGCTCGTCACCGCAGAGGACGACCAGCAGGTTGCTCACCATGGCGGCCTTGCGCTCCTCGTCCAAGTCCACGACGCCTTCTGCCTTGAGCTTGTCCAAAGCCATCTTGACCATGGATACGGCGCCGTCGACAATCAGCTCGCGGGCGGCGATGATGGCATCCGCCTGCTGGCGGCGCAGCATAACGGCCGCAATTTCAGGCGCATAGGCAAGGTAGTTGATGCGGGCTTCGGTCACGTGGAGACCGGCCATGTTCAGTCGCTCGTTCAGTGTTGTAACCAGCTTCTCGTTGATTTCGTCGGCATTGCTCCGGAGGGTGAGCTCATCCGGCGTGTCCGGATTGTCGTAGGCATAGCAACCCGCGACCTGGCGCAGGGCGGCGTCGCTCTGCACGCGGACAAAGTTCTCGAAGGCCTGGGAC
>JAEELG010000132.1 GCA_016288775.1 Bacteroidales bacterium
ATCTATCCCGCCGTGGACCCGCTGGAATCCACCTCCCGCATCCTCGACCCCAACATCGTGGGTGAGGAGCACTACAACACCGCCCAGCGCGTCAAGCAGATACTGCAGCGCAACAAGGAGCTGCAGGACATCATCGCCATCCTCGGCATGGACGAACTCTCCGACGAAGACAAGCTCACCGTCAACCGCGCCCGCCGCGTACAGCGCTTCCTCTCGCAGCCTTTCCAGGTGGCGGAGCAGTTCACCGGCGTACCCGGAGTGATGGTCGACATAGCCGACACCATCAAGGGCTTCAACATGATACTCGACGGCGAGTGCGACGACCTGCCCGAGCAGGCGTTCCTGAACGTCGGCACTATCGAGGAAGCCATCGAAAAGGGCCGCAAACTACTTGAACAGGCAAGATAATGGATGAAAAACTGACACTCCGCATCCTGACCCCCGAGGGGAGCGCGTTCGAAGGAGACGTCGAGGCGGTGTTCCTTCCGGGCACGGAAGCGCCGTTCGAGGTGCTCCCGGAGCACGCCCCCATCATCTCGTCGCTCTCCGCCGGCGTCATCCGCTGGCGCGTCGCCGGGCTCGAATCGTCGCTGGACGTCAGGGCTGGAGCCGTTCTCGTCAACAATAACTCAATAACCGTATGCGCGGAAAAAGGATAGTGACGCTGTTCCTGGCGATTCTTGCCCTTCTGCTGCCGAAACCCGTTTCGGCGACGGAAGAAGGGGAGTCGCTCGACATGCAGCACTATCTTTTCGGCCACATAGCCGACGCCCACGAATGGCATATCACCGAAATCAACGGCCGCGAGATCTCCATTCCGCTGCCCTGCATAGTGTTTGACGGCGGCCTAAAGGTCTTCATGTCGAACCGCATGGAGGAGAACGGCTACGCTCTCGACGCCGACGGGAAGATCGTTAATTCCACCACCGGCAAGCGTCCGCTGGACATTTCCATCACCAAGAACGTGTGCGGACTGCTTATCGACAGCCTGCTGCTGGTGGTGCTGATCCTTCTCTGCGCGCGCTGGTACCGCCGGCACGACGTGCTCAAGGAAGCCCCCACCGGCATCGCGGGCCTGCTGGAGCCGGTAATCGTAACCATTGAGAACGATGTGATCAAGGACGCCGTGGGCCCCGAGTACCGGAAGTTCTCGCCCTATCTGCTTACGGCCTTCTTCTTCATCCTGATAAACAACCTGATGGGCATCGTTCCTTTCTTCCCGGGCGGCGCCAACATCACCGGAAACATCGCCGTCACAATGGGACTTGCCCTGTGCACCTTCCTGACGGTGAACATATTCGGCAACAGGCACTACTGGAAAGAGATATTCTGGCCCGACGTGCCGGTGTTCCTGAAGGCCATCCCCATCATGCCGCTCATCGAGATCATAGGCATGTTCACAAAGCCTTTCTCGCTGATGGTGAGGTTGTTCGCCAACATTCTCGCAGGCCACATCATGCTGCTGAGCACCATTGCGGTCATATTCCTCACGGTCAAGCTCGGGCCCGTCATCAACGGTTCCCTGACATTGATTTCGGTCCTGTTCGGCATATTCCTGGACGTGCTCGAAATGCTCGTGGCGTTCATCCAGGCTTATGTATTCACCATGCTCTCGTCCGTGTTCATCGGACTTGCGCATCCACAGCATCACGCAGAAACAAGTAAAACCAATTAACAGTTTGCAATTATGATAGGAACTATTCTTCAAGCGGCGTCTCTCGCCAAGGTCGGAGGCGCAATCGGTGCAGGCATCGTGGCAATCGGCGCCGCAATCGGTATCGGTAAATTGGCCAAATCCACCATGGAGGCATCGGCCCGCCAGCCCGAAATCGCAGGCGGCCTGCGTACCACCGCCATCATCATCGGCGCCCTTATCGAAGGCGTGTGTCTGTTCGGCGTGCTCGTGTGTCTGCTGGCAGTTGTCAATGGTTAGCGTATGTCACTGATTACACCGGATTTCGGCCTGCTTTTCTGGATGCTGATCATCTTCGGGGTGGTGTTCTTCCTCCTCGCGAAGTTCGGCTTCCCGCTCATTACGGGCATGGTGGAAAAGCGCAACGAGCACATCCGTGAATCGCTGCGCGCCGCCGAGCAGGCACGCCTGAACCTCGAGAATCTCGCCGCCGAGCAGCAGAAGCTGATCGAGCAGACTCGCGTGGAGCAGGGCCGGATGATCAAGGAGGCAGCCGACACGCGTGCGGCCATGCTTGCGGAGGCCCGCGAACAGGCTGGAGCCGAAGCGGCCAAGGTGATGGAGAAGGCGAGGGCGCAGATCGAGGCCGAGAAGAACGACGCGATACGCGAGATCCGTTCGCAACTCTCCACCCTCTCCGTGGCCGTGGCCGAGAAGGTCGTACGCAAGGAGATGGAGGACAGCGAAGCCCGCAAGGCCCTCCTCGAGACCCTGATAGACGAAGCTACGCAACTGCCGGTGAACTGATATGAATTCGGGAGCGATTACGAACAGGTATGCAAGGGCCCTGCTGCTGTACACTCAGGAGCGGGGAAGCGCCGGCCGCGTCTGCGGCCAGGTGCGCCGCATACTTCGTGATCCGTCGTCCCCGCCTTCGGCCCTTGACCCCGACCTCGTGCATTTCGTGCAGCTGGTCGTCGAAAAGGGCCGCAGGGATCACCTGCGCAGCATCCTCCGCGCCTTTGTGGACATGTACACCGAATCCATGGGGCTCAAGAACGTGAGGCTCACTACGGCGTATCCCGTCGCCGGCCTGGAAGACCGCATCAAGTCCGACATCGAGAAGCGAACCGGCTGCCCCGTGGTGATCGAAACCGACGTCGATCCCGCTCTCATCGGCGGATTCAGGGTGGTGGTGAACGGCATGATGCTGGATGCCAGCGTAAGGCATCAGATCGAACTGCTGAAGCGGCAGTTCATAGAAAAGAACAACAGATTGGTATAGATGGCACAGAATTCAATTAAGGCAAGCGAAATCTCCGACATCCTTCTGGAGCAGCTGAAGGGTATCGACACTTCGCTCAAATACGAGGAAGTCGGCAACGTGCTCACCGTGAGCGACGGCGTGGCCCGCATCTACGGGCTCTCCTCCGCCGAGGCGGGAGAGTTGCTGGAGTTCGACAGCGGCGTCAAGGCGGTTGTCATGAACCTCGAAGAAGACAACGTGGGCGCTGTTCTGCTGGGGCCTACCGACCTCGTAAAAGAGGACATGGGCGTCCGCAGGCTGGGCCGCATCGCCGGCATCGACGTGGGCGAGGGCCTGGTGGGTCGCGTGGTCGACCCCATCGGCACGCCGCTCGACGGGCGCGGTCCCGTGCAGGGCGAGACGGTCCGCATGCCGCTGGAGCGCAAGGCTCCCGGCGTAATCTTCCGCGAACCGGTGCACGAGCCGCTGCAGACGGGCCTGAAGGCCATAGACTCGATGATTCCCATCGGGCGCGGCCAGCGCGAGCTGATTATCGGCGACCGCCAGACCGGCAAGACTGCCATCGCCATCGACACCATCATCAACCAGCGCAGCTGCTACCTGGCTGGCGAACCTGTGTACTGTATCTACGTGGCGGTGGGCCAGAAGGGCTCGACCGTCGCATCCATAGTGCAGACGCTGCGCGAGAAAGGGGCGATGGATTACACCATCGTGGTCGCCGCCACCGCGGCCGATCCCGCTGCGCTCCAGTATTACGCTCCCTTCGCCGGCGCCGCCATCGGCGAGTATTTCCGCGACACCGGCAGGCACGCCCTGGTGGTGTTCGACGACCTTAGCAAGCAGGCGGTGGCCTACCGCGAGGTGTCGCTGATCCTGCGCAGGCCCTCCGGGCGCGAGGCGTATCCGGGCGACGTTTTCTACCTGCATTCCCGTCTGCTGGAGCGAGCGGCGAAGATTATCTCGCAGCAGGAGGTTGCGGAGCAGATGAACGACCTGCCTGAGAGCCTCCGCGGCAAGGTTAAGGCCGGCGGTTCGCTTACGGCGCTGCCTATCATCGAAACCCAGGCCGGTGACGTGTCGGCGTACATTCCCACCAACGTGATTTCCATCACCGACGGCCAGATATATCTGGAGAGCTCGCTGTTCAACGCGGGTTTCCGCCCTGCAGTGAACGTGGGTATTTCGGTGTCCCGAGTGGGAGGCGCTGCGCAGGTCAAGAGTATGAAGAAGGTGGCGGGAACGCTGAAGATCGACCAGGCCCAGTTCGAGGAGCTGGAGTCGTTCTCAAAGTTCTCGTCGGATCTGGACAAGGTTACCGCCATGACCCTGGACAAGGGCCGCAAGAACAATCAGCTGCTTATCCAGCCGCAGTACAGTCCCATGCCGGTAGGGGAGCAGGTGGCCGTTCTTTATTGCGGCACCCGCGGGCTGATGGCGGATATCCGTGTGGATCAGGTGATCGAGTTCCAGCACCTGTTCCTCACCCGCATGAAGGCGGAACACGGTGACATTCTGGACGAATTGGGCGCCGGAAATGTGCCGGACCGTGCCGTTGCGGTTATTGAGATGGTTGCGGCTGACGTATGTCTTCACTTAGGGAAGTAAAGGACCGTATCGCTTCTGTGCGGAGTACGCTGAAGATCACTTCGGCGATGAAGCTTGTTGCGTCTTCGAAGCTTCGGAAGGCGCAGCGGGCCATCGAATCCCTCCGCCCCTACGAAGAAACCCTGAATTCCATTCTTGCTGCAGTCGGCAGCCCCGCTTTGCTGACAACCGTATCCAACGGGAGCAAAAAAGTCGAAAATGTTCCCGAAATGGCAGAAAAACAGTCAAACTGGAACAAAAACGGTGATTTTGCTCCCGAAGACGACGTTAAGCCGTTGACGACGGTGGTGATACCGTTTGCGAGCAACAGCTCGATGTGCGGAGCATTTAACGCCAACGTGATAAAGAAGACTCTGGCGGTGCTGAAGGAAGTTGAGGGGCAGGTGGAGCTGTGGACTTTCGGGCGGAAGGTGGCGGAAGGCATGCGCAAGGCGGGGCGTCCGGCGAGCCGCGATTTCATGCACCTTGTGTCGCATCCCGATTTTGAGAAAGTGGCCGATTTGGCCTCCGAACTGCGTGAGTTGCGTAAAGACGGAGAAGTCGGCGACGTGATTCTGGTCTATAACCGTTTCATCAGTACCGGAAAGCAGGAGATAGTGGCCGAGCACTGGGGGGCGACGGTGCCCTCCGGCGTCGCAGATTCGGAAGAAGATACTGACGACAAGGCTTTCATCCTGGAGCCGTCGCGGGAGTCGCTGCTGGAGTCGCTGGCGCCGCAGGTCGAAGACCTTCAGCTTTACGCGGCGCTGCTCGATTCGGTGGCGTCGGAGCACGCGGCCCGCATG
>JAEELG010000133.1 GCA_016288775.1 Bacteroidales bacterium
AAGCTCCGCAGTCGATGCACATATCCGGGTTGATGCTGTAGACATCGCCCTCGGAGATGGCGCCCTGAGGGCACTCCGACTGACAGGAACCGCAAGCAACACAGATATCAGGATCAATTTTGTGTGCCATAGTGATGTCAATTTAAGGTTAACAATCCCTGCATTCTCAAATACAGTGCCGCAAATGTATGCGATTTTAATGGATTTATCAAATGATTGGAAAGATTTTTGTTATTACCTTTGCATCATGAAAAAGACTATTCGCATATTCATCGTCCTGACGGCCCTGCTTACCATGGCCCAGGGCTTCGCAGCCGCTCAGTCGACGTTCGGCAACGTCGTGAGCGTGGACAAGGTCAATCACGATTTCGGCGACATCTTCACCGACCAGGGACCCGTCTCCTGCACATACACATTCAAGAATATCAGCAACAAGCCCATACTCCTTCTCCAGGCGGTGTCTTCCTGCGGCTGCACCACGACCGACTGGACCCGCGAGCCCATCCAGCCCGGCAAGACCGGCACGGTAAGGGCCGAGTTCGACAACAACGACGGTCCCTACCCCTTCGACAAGACCGTTACGGTATACGTGTCCGATCTGAAGAATCCCATCGTACTTCACCTCCGCGGCTCCGCACATGAGAACGCCAAGCCCCTCAAGGAGACCTACACCCTGATCATCGGCAACCTCGGCATCAAGAGCCTTGAGATCAAGGCCGGGACGCTTTCCCAGCGCGAGACCAAGAGCGGCACCGTAGCCGTCGCCAACATCGGAAGGGCTCCGATGAAGGTCGAGTTCAAGAACGTCTCCGACGGTCTGAGACTGGAGGTGTTCCCCAACCCGATCCCTGCCAGGAGCGTCGCGAACATCACCTATACTATCCAGACCAGCCGCGAGCGCTGGGGAAAGAACTGGTACTATGCCACCCCCGTCGTCGACGGAAAGGTATACAAGGCTACCGGGACCTTGCCAAAGGCCGAGGAGCCCGTGGAGGACCTCCATTTCTATACCGAGTCCAACAAGCGTCTGGGCATAGGCAAAAGCGAAATCGGATTCTGGGCCATAACCAAGGAGAATTTCATCGGGATCAGCCAGGAGCAGAAGGAGGAGATGGCCAATCCGACCTTCACCAAGAGCACCGTGAACTTCGGTAAGGTCTCCGCAGGCGCAAAGACAAAGGTCACCTTCGAATACACCAACAAAGGCAAGAAGGACTGCGAGTTCCACAAGCTCGACGCCGACTGCAGCAATGTCAAGGTCCTGGAAATGGAGAAGACAGCCCCCGGCAAGAAAGGCAAAATCGTCCTGGAGCTCGATACTGCGGGTATGCCCAAGGGTGACAACGTCATAGCGCTCACGCTCATCACGAACTCCGCCCTCCGTCCCGTCATATCGCTTCAAATCGCGGGAACGATCCAATAATTTTCGTATATTTGCGGAAATATTGCTGACACGACTATGGCCAATAATCCCGTTACCACCAACTATACCGACGACAACATAAAAACCATCGAAGGAGTCGAGCACATCCGGCTGCGTCCGGGCATGTACATCGGCCGGCTCGGTGACGGAAGCAAGGAGGGTGACGGCATCTATGTCCTCCTGAAGGAGAGCGTGGACAACTCCATCGACGAGTACGCGATGGGCTTCGGCAAGCAGATCCAGATCAATATCGAGAACGACGAGGTATCGGTGCGCGACTTCGGCCGCGGCATCCCCCTCGACTCGGTCATCAAGGCCACCAGCATCCTCAATACCGGAGGAAAGTTCGACGACAAGGCTTTCAAGAAGTCCGTCGGCCTCAACGGCGTCGGTACCAAGGCCGTCAACGCCCTCTCCGAGACATTCTACGTCTGCTCCTACCGTGACGGCGAGTGCTCCTGGGCCAGGTTCGGGCGTGGTGAGCTCAAGAACAGCGGGCGCGAGCCGTCGAAAGAGAAGAACGGCACCCTGGTCATCTTCAAGCCGGACTCGATGATGTTCAGCAAGTTCTCATACAACCTGGACTATGTCCGGACGATGGTGAAGAACTACTCTTACCTCAAGAAGGGCCTCACGCTCATTTTCAACGGCGAATCATACAAGTCCGAGAACGGCCTCCTGGACCTCGTCAACGAGAACCTTTCCGAGACCCCGCTGTATCCGCCCATCCACCTTGAAGGCGAGGACATCGAGATCGTGCTCTCGCACGGCAACGCCTACGGCGAGAACATCTCCTCATTCGTCAACGGCCAGAACACTCGCGACGGCGGCACGCATCTGGCCGCCTACCGCGAGGCGGTGGCCAAGACCCTGAAGGACTTCTTCAAGAAGAACTATGACCCCGTCGACTGCCGCCAGGGCATAGTCGGAGCCATCAGCATCCAGATCCAGGAGCCCAACTTCGAAGGCCAGACCAAGACCAAGCTCGGCTCCACTTATATGTGGGAGAAGCAGGTAAAGGGCAAGGACGGGTCCCTCACGACCGACATCGGCCCGACCATCAGAAGCTTCGTCAACGACTTCATTTCGAAGAACTTAAATAACTACCTGACCATCCACAAGGAGTTGCAGCCGGTCATCGAGGAGAAGATCAAGGCCTCTCAGAAGGAGCGCGAGGAGATCTCCAGCATCCAGAAGAAGACCCGTGAGCGCAACAAGAGGGCCAACGTCTACAACCGCAAGCTGCGCGACTGCCGCTACCATTTCAACGACAAGGTCACGGAGAAGACCGCCGAGGACATCGAGAAGTCCAGCATCTTCATCACTGAGGGAGACTCCGCGAGCGGTACCATCACCAAGGTGCGCAACGCCAACAACCAGGCGGTGTTCAGCCTGCGCGGAAAGCCCATCAACTGCTACAAGGAAAGCCGCAAGAAGGTGGCTGAGAACGAAGA
>JAEELG010000134.1 GCA_016288775.1 Bacteroidales bacterium
CTGCTGGGCAAGGGTGTATCCGGCCCTCAGGTAAACGTCGCCGCTGTTGTTGCAGCCGGAAGTCTTGCCGCCGGACCAGCCGGAGTAGCAGGCAATGCCGGCCACACCTACACCCTTTACGGAGCCGTCCGCCTTGCCGTCTGCACTTTCGCTGAAGAAAGAAACGGCGCCGGAATTGCTGCAGTCAGTGATTTCGCCTCCGCTGTAACACACGATGCCGGCCGCCTGGCCATTGGTGGAGATGGAAGGAACGCGCACCGAAACTGCCCCGCTGTTGGAGCATTTCAGCGTCTTGGCAGCGCTGTTGGCAGCGCCCTGGACACCTGCCACATAGACGCTCTGAGCAGCTGCTTCGTTTATGACGACGGAGACGGCGCCCTCATTGGAGCAGTCTTTCGCAACGGCGCCTTCGCCCGTGGAGCGGCCGGCGACTCCGCCCACATAAACTGAGCCGTCGGCAGATGCGGGACCGCTGTAGCTGACTGCTCCTTTGTTGATGCAGCCTGACAGGGTTCCGATGTTCTCGCCGCAGATGACGCCCTTCCAGCCTTTGGAAAGGGCGGAGATGGCTACGGGAGCGTTGTTGACCACGTTCTCGATGGTGCCCGCGCTCGAGCCGGCTATGAATCCGAATTTCTCGACTCCGCCGGGTATGGTCAGTTTGCAGGAAGCATCCAGGACCAGGTTACGGACTGCGCCGCTGGCGGAGATGCTTTCAAACAAAGGCGCAGAACTCGTCCAGTTCTTTATGGCAAAACCCTGTCCGTCAAAAGGATAAATCATAACCTCGACTTTCGGGAGGCTCACCCCGGAAAGGTCCAGGTCGGAGCCGAGCCTGAAGTCGCCCGCCGCCTCCGATTTTGCTGCTGCCTCAAGGAAGGCGACGAACTTTTCAGGAGTGCGGATCACGTGGGCGTTCTCCCCCTGCGCCACCGTGAAAGCGGCGGAAGCGCTTCCGTCCACTGCCGAAACGGTGATGATGCCGGTGCGGGCCTGGTCGGAGTTGGGAGTCACGGTCACAAGTATGTAGGTGCGGGCATCCAGCGCCGCTTCCCCGGTGTGGCGAAGACTGATCCAGTCGGCGTCTGCAGTGGCTTTCCAGTCACGGTTGGAGCGCACGGCGATGGTGAATTCCTCGCCTGCGAAATCCGCTTCCCTGGTGGTCTCGTCGAGGACGATGGACGCAGGAGCAACTGCCTTGTTGCAGGAGGCAAAGACCCCGGCGCAAAGAATTGCAATTATTGTGAGTGTTCTTTTCATAATCTCATGCTTTTAGTTAACGCCGTCCACATAGCCGGGATTCTGGGTGAGGACGTCGGGA
This sequence comes from Bacteroidales bacterium, assembly GCA_016288775.1. GTDB lineage: Bacteria > Bacteroidota > Bacteroidia > Bacteroidales > UBA932 > Cryptobacteroides. The sequence goes on from JAEELG010000134.1 coordinate 1,322, forward strand.
TAGAGGGCACGCTGAGTGGCAGGAATAGGCCACAGGTAGTCGCGGGCGTCATCCCAGAGGGCACCGTAGTCGGTGGTGGAATAGGCCACGATGTAGCCGTGGTCGCCTTCGGAGAGCACCACGTCCTGCACCTTTGTGCCGACCTTGATCTTGATGCTGCCGTCGGCCGCCTGGTAGAAGTTCACGTCTGGCGTGCCGTCTCCGGAGGTGTCGTAGTCGCCCAGGCCGGGGATATACACGCCGTACCAAGGCACATAGTGCTGCAGGCATTGCTTGCATTCAGCCCAGCGGAACATATCCCAGGAACGGTCGGGCTCCTCAAGGGCAAGCTCCACCGCCCTTTCGCGGCGGATTTCCAGGATCACGCCGGTGTTGGCACTGCGGGTGACGTTGGGATAGCACTCGAGAAGATACGGGTCGGGGTTGGAATTAGCCGCATCAAGGGAAAGCGAAGGCATGCCGGCACGGGCGCGTATCTTGTTCACCGAGATGTCCAGGTCGGACTGCGTGAGCGTGCCGAGTTCGGCAAGCGCCTCGGCGAAATTCAGATACACTTCGGGGGCGCGCAGCAGTATCCAGTCCGTATCGTCCGAAGAAGACATGCACTTGGCGGCCGCAGGCACGTGCTTTATAGGCTCATAGCCCGTCCAGGAGTAGAACTCGCAGGGCGTCACGGCAGAAGCCCCTTTCTGGACATAACCGGGGCAGAGCACTGTCTGGGCGAGGCGCGGGTCACGGCCCTTCATCTCCTGCACATATCCCATAGTGCGCCAGCCCTCCTTGTCGGTGAAACGGGTGCCGTCGGCGCAGAGATAATGGTTGATGAAGCGCCGGGTCAGGGACGCACGGCTGAAGTTGACGCTGTAGCCCATACTATGGAACACACCGTACTGAGTGTCGTAGTGGCGGCACAGCACGACTTCCTGCGTGATGGCGTTGTCGGCCACGAAGAGGTCGCGGTAGGGCGTCGCGCCGGAGGTGTAGAGGGAGAAAGGAGCGGAAGTAGTGAATTCGCGGCCGTAATCGGCTGCCTTCTTCAGATACTTGTCGGCGTCGGCCATACCGTGGTACTTGCGGAAGGTCCCTTCGTAGAGCGCCGCCCTGCTGGCAAACCCAAGGGCGGCCCAGCGTGTGGCGCGGGTGTTGCCCGCTTCCCAGCTGGAAGGCAGGTTGGAGATAGCGAAGTCGAAATCTTCCAGCACCTTGTCCATCACGAAACCACGGTCGTCGCGGGGCTTGTAGACATCCTGGTCGGCTGAGCCGAGCACCTTGTCGAACCAGGGCACGTCTCCATAGGCGCGCACCATCTTGAAATAGAAGTAGGCGCGGAAGAAACGTCCCACCGCTTCGTATTTCGTGGCAACGGCCCGGTCGGTGCACTGGTCCAGATGCTCCAGCATATAGTTGATCTTGCGAAGGGAGGAGAAACTCCAGCTCTGGGTGGCGGGGTTACGGCCTCCTGTCACATAGGCGGATATGCCGTTGGACATGAAGAAATCGGTGGTGGAACCGAGGCCGGCACTTTCCAGATTGTTGGAATAGAACTGGTTGCACCAGAGAAGCAGGTCCGATTCGGTCTTGAAATACTTGTCGGGCGACACTTCGTCTTCAGGCATCAGCGTGAGGTTGCAGGCCGAAAAGGCAAGAGACAGAACTGCAAAGAGTATGATGTGCTTTTTCATATTGCCGACATTTTAGAAATTGACATTGAGGCCGAAAGTGAGGGTGAGAGGCATGGTGTAACCGGTACCGGTGGTGCCGGACATCTTGCTCGTGATATAGGTGCCCGAGCCCACTGCGAGTTCGGGATCCACATACTTGGTCACTTTCTTCATAGGAGACCAGTAATAGAGGTTCTCTCCCGAGAAGTAGAAACGGCAGGAAGAGATGAAGGACTTCTTGAAGGGAACTGTGTAGCCAAGGGTGATGTTCTTCAGCCGCAGGTAGTTGACTTTCTGCAGGTATCGGTCGTTGGCAACTGCCAGGGGGCCGCCGTTGTAGGAAATGATAGGACGCAGGCGCGGGAAGTAGGCATCGGGCGTCTCGGGGGTCCAGACATTATCCTTGTAGTCCTTGGCTATGAAGGTCATCACAGGGTAGCTGTAGAGGTTCCACAGACGGGTGGCTCCATAGACATCGTCCTGGTTGGCACTCGGATACCAGTCGCGCCGGCCGACTCCCTGGAAGAAGAACGAAAGGTCGAAATTGTTCCAGTTGAAATCGAAGCGCATCGAGTAGTTCATATGCGGGAGCGAGTTGCCGATAATGCGCATGTCGCCGGGATCGTCCACGGTGCCGGCGCCATTGTTGATGTAGCCGTCGCCGTCCACGTCTTCGAACATCATATCGCCGGCCATGAGGTAGCCCACGCCGCCTCCGGACATGTTGTAGATACGCTGGTAGATGTTGGAGGCCTGATGGACTGCTGCCTGGTATGCAGCGGCCTCATCGTCGGATGAGAAGAGTTTCGGAATGTGGTAACCCCAGATTTCCCCGAGTTCTTTGCCGACGTAGTAGTTGCTGAAGATGCGTTCGGGATTGTTGTACTTTGTGATTATCGTCTTATAGTCACCGAGGGTGCCGGTGATTCCATACTGGAAAGGCTTGCCGCCGAGTTTGAACTGGTCCTTCCATCCGAGCTGTATTTCCCAGCCGTTGGTGCGAAGGTCTGCGCAGTTTTCCTTCGGTGTCGAGGCTCCGTAGGTGCTGGGGAGGGTCAGGGACGTGGTGAGCATATCCTTAGTCTCACGGATGAAGTAATCCCCAGTGAAGTTGAGCCTGCCGTTGAGGAAACTCAGGTCCACACCGAAGTTGTAGGTGCTTACCGTTTCCCAGGTGAGACTGGAGGACACGGGATCGGTCACAGAGGCGTACTTGGGCTTGCCGCTGTTGTCGAACAGGTAGGACAGCTGAGCGGTGGAAATGGTCTCCAGGTAACTGTAGTTGGAAACCTGCTGGTTGCCGAGCGAACCGTAGGAGAAACGGAGCTTGCCGTCGGTGAGCCACCCCTTGGCAGGAGCCATGAAAGGCTCACGTGTGAAACGCCAGCCGAAGGATGCGGAAGGGAAATAACCCCAGCGGTGGCCCTCGGCGAAGCGGGATGTACCGTCAGCACGGAAGGAGGCCTCGAACAGGTATTTCTCCATGTAGTCGTAGTTGATGCGGCCGAAGAAACCCAGGGTCTTGTAGGCGGTGATGTCCTGCGTGATGGTGTAGTAGGTGTCGTCGGTGACCGAGTTGAAGGTGCTCAGGGACATGTTGCCCACTCCGAACTGGTCCACGGTCAGGTCGGTGGTACGCCTGTGCTCATAGTTCATACCGGCAAGCGCCTGGAAATGGTGCTTGTCAGCCCAGGTGGCACGGTAGGTCGCCACCAGGTCGACGCTGTGGACGTTATACTCATAGAGGCGCTCACGGTACTCGTCCTTGGCGTAGGCGGTATTGGTGACTATGGTTCCTATCTTGTCGGAATAGGTCGCCGCCTGGTTGCGGTCCTTATAGAGGCGCCAGTAATTGGTGATGTTGTAGGTCCCCTTCAAGGAGAAGCCCTTGAACGGGGTGATTTCCAGACTGTTGGAGAGGGTAAGCGTGCGGTTGTCGATGTCGTGGCGCATGTCCGGGTTGGTCAGGATAGCCCCGCGTCCCTTGCCTACTCCCACGCCCCTGATGTCGTAGGGATAGATGACATAGGAACCGTCCGGGTTGGACGGAGGGAACATGGGGCCGAGAGCCTGGTCGAGGGCGGAAATGGACAAAGCCTCGTTGGTGGTGCCAGGATAAACCTGGTGGACGCTGTGGAGGGATGCGTTGGTGCTCCACTTGGCCCATTTGAAGAGCTGGGCATCGATCTTGGCCCTGAATGCGTAGTTCTCGTAATGTTCCTTGACCGGAATCGCAGGTCCGCTAAGGAGGCCTTCCTGGTCGTAGTACTTGCCGCTCACATAATAGCGTACCGCCTTGGTGCCGCCGGAGACGGAAAGGTCGTGCTGCTGCTGGAAACGGTTGCTGTTGAACAGGGCATTGTACCAGTCGTAGTTGCCGTAATAGTGGTACTGGCCGCTGTCGTCAACGACCACCCAGGGACGGGACGGATCTTCGGTCTTGTCGTAACGGCGGGCCTCGAGTTCGGCCCAGTCGGCTTCGGTGTAGCGGAAGGCACTGTAGCCGTAGCGTGCGTAGTACACTTCGTCCACCGCCTTGGCCCAGTCGTATCCTGTGGAGATGTAATCGATGCTCGTCGTGGGCTTGATCCAGCCGAAACTGTTGGAATAAGACACCTTGGTCTTGCCCGCGGAGCCGCTCTTCGTGGTCACGAGCACCACGCCCGCGGAGGCCTTGGCGCCGTAGATGGCGCTTGCAGAGGCGTCCTTAAGTACGGAGACCGACTCGATGTCGGCAGCGTTGATATGGTCCAGGGACACACCCGGGACGCCGTCCACGAGCACCAGCGGGGAGCCGCCGTTGACCGAAGGCACGCCACGGATATTCATCGAACTGCCGCCTACGGGACTACCGGAACTGATGGTGATGTTCATTGAAGGGTCGGCGCCCTGAAGGGCCTGCATGGCGGAAGTCACGGGACGGGCGTTCAGCTCGTCTCCGGAAATCGACGACACGGCGCCTGTCACGTTGACTTTCTTCTGTACGGCATAACCGACCACCACCACGTCTTCAAGCATTTCGGCATCCTCGATGAGCACCACCGTGATGCTGTCTTCAGATCCGACCTTGATTTCCTTGGTCTGGTAGCCCATAAGTTCCACCCGGAGGGTCTGGCCGGGAGCGGCCTTGATTGAGAAGCGTCCCTCATAATCGGTGATCACGCCGTCCCGGGTGGCGGTGTTGATGACAGCTGCGCTTATCACCGCAACTCCCTTGTCATCGACCACACGGCCGGTAACGGTCTTCTGCTGCGCGGAGGCGCCCACCGATGCCAACAGTCCTGCAACAGCAAGGGCCGCGGCCAGTAAAATGTGTTTTATGTTTCTCATAGCCATCATTTTACGAGTTTATAAAGAGCCTTTGCCTCTTCGGCGCTCATGGGATTGTCATACAGACGGGCAATGACCACCTCTCCATAGAATGAGGCCTCGCCGGTGTCGTTTGCGCCAGGATCGGCGCCTATACCGAACCAGCGTGCATCGACATTGGTGTCCATGAACTTGAAGTCGCCCGTGGTATTGACCGTGGCCGTGAGCTGGCCGTCAACGTAGAGGTTGCATATGCCGTTGGCCTTATCCCAGGTGCCTACCACATGGTAGTACTGGTTCCTGACGGGCAGCACCCCGCTGTAGAGTTCCTTCCAGCCGCCGCCCACATGGCATTCGAAGTTGATTTCTCCCGTCTTGGCGCGGAAGCACATTCCCGTGCCGCCGGCCTGCGTGGAGGAGAACGGTTTCACCTGCGTGGCCGTTGCATCGTAGTAGCAGCAGAACACGAGCTCGTAGGAGAAGCCGTCCGCAATCTTTGCCGCGAAAGGATCCGTGGTCTTGTAGGGTATCAGATAGTAGCCTGTCGAGAGTCCGCTGCGGGCTATCTTTTCGTTGGTGAATTTCGCCACGTTGCGGCCGAACTTCTCGCTGTAGGCCACGGACACGTCAGTGTCGAGGCGGCTGTTGTCCACGGTCATGCCCAGGGCCGACTTGTCCACTGCGCTGCGGTCGTCGTTGAACACCACGTCGAGTATGCAGTCGGTCGGAGGCGTGGCGGGGATAGCCTGGCTCACGGACACGTAGCTCAGGATCTCGGGAGCCTCAACGGCATAGAAGCGGATTTCAGCCACACGGCGGCTGCCGGTGGTGTTCTCCCCCACTTCGAAGCTGACCGTGGTCTCGGTGCGTCCCGTCTCGGTGATCCAGGACTTCGCATCGTCCAGGTCGTAAGACCACGAGGACTGGTTGGTGTCAACGGTAATCGTGAACACCTCGCCGTCGGCGCTCAGAGCGATGTCGTTCGGGAGGGCGTCGAGATACGGGAGCTGCTCCTGCTGTGATACGGTGAATTCGTTTTTCAGTTCATTGCCGACATAGAAAGAGACCTTGCCGGTACGGACCGCGCCGCTTTCATTGCTGGCAGCCACAAGCGGCACGGCAGTCTTGCCAACGCCGCCCGTCTTCACGGGGAGGGAGAAAGCATCGGTGCCGCTGACTTCCGCCCGCCACTCTTCAGTGGAAAGGACCGTGAAATCAACCGACTGGGCTTTACCGTCGATGTTGACAATGCCTTCCGCAGAGCCCTCGGGAGAGAGCACCCTGAAAATAGGCACACGGGTAGTGTAGTACTCCGGCACCTGCTTGCAGGAATGCAGGGAAAGAACCCCGCAGACGGCAAAGAATAGGATGGTTAGTCGTTTCATGGATTATTAATATTTGTTGGATGTTGTCATGTCGTAGAGATTCCTGGGCCTGTTGACGGTCTCGACGTACTGCCTTCCGAAGCGGTCGGTGACCGTGATGGTCACAGGAGCAGTAGCCGACAGTGCGCTGATTTCGAACATATGCGAATTCAGCACCGTAGGGAAGCTCAAAGACGTGGAATTGGTGTTCATACGGCTCGTGTTGAAGTGCACGATGTGCAGGGGGTCGTAGGTTTCCACTCGCCTGACACCCAGAGGCCTGCCGCCTTCGGAAGCCGACACGGTCCAGGCGTCATCAAAATCGAACACGTTGACCAGCAGCTTGTTGTCGCTGCGCTGGACATCGTAGCCGTGGACGTTCTCGGAAAAGAAATCGTTGGATATCTTCGTGCCGTTCTTGCAGTAGAGCGACTTGGAGATCAGGCAGTTGTTGAGGTCATAGACACGGAACTGATAGTTCTCGTCATGGCCCATGGGCCTCCAGCGCCACTTGACCGAACTGCCGTCGATGTCGAAGACCTTGGAGCCCTGCGGCGTGCCGTCCCGGCAGATGTTGCACCTGCCCTTGGTGTAGTAGCCGGTCCACCACCAGGTGCCGCACACTGCAGCCACGTTGTGTTCCATCAGATGGTCGGTGAAAACGTTGGTGTAGGAAACGTGGGTGTGGCCGGAAAGGTAGTGTACGTTGAAGGGAGCAAGCAGTTCCACAAGTTCGGTACGGAACTGCGCAGGCATTGAATAAGCGTAGCTGAACTCCCCGTTCGACTTGAGGGAGGGCCTGCCGGAATACTGTATATGCGTGCCGAAAAACACCGTAGATCCCTTGGGGACCAGGGCCAGGTCGGCCCGCAGCCACTTCATCTCGTCAGAAGTGAAGCCCTCGGTGTAGTCCTGCACGTCGCCTATGACGCCCTGCGCTCCGCCCTTGTTGCTGAATACGGTGTTGTCCATCAGGATATAATGGACATCGCCGATGTTGAATGAATAATAAGTGGGACCAATCCACTTGCGGAATGCCGCCTCGGCACCGAAGTCGTTGGCCACATAGGGGTCGTTGTCGTGGTTGCCGGGGGCGTTGTAGATGGGGATATCCAGGTCGGAGAGGGTTTTGCGGTAGTTTTCCAGGGAATACTGGTTGTCGTACCAGAACTGGTCCCAGGCCAGGTCGCCGAGGGTGAGGCCGTAGAAGGGCACTCCTTCGGAACGCGCCTTGTCCGCCTGAGCCCTGAGATCCGGCTTGAAGACGGTCTCGAACTGGCTCACGTCATCCGTGCGGTTGGCAAGGTGGGTGTCGGTGAACGCCACCACGCGGTGGGTCCTGTTGTTTTCCGGCTCGAGTATGAAATTGTTGATTTCGTACTGCGTGTATGCCGTCGTGAAACGGCGGAAGAACTGCGGGATGGTGCGGTTCACGGCCACTCTGTAGCCGCCGGGCACCGATATGAACACGAATCCGTACTTGCGCTGGGAAGCCAGGTAATAGCAGCCCTTAGAGTCTGTCGTGGTCACGAGCACGCCGTCTGAAACGGCCACGCCGGGCACGGGCTTGCCGTCCCAGTCGACGACGCGTCCATAGCTGGTCTTTCCGGGGACCTTATCCACGACTGTGCTGTCCACGACATCCACGAAGGTCATACCGCCGGTGAAACGCGGACAGCTTAACTCGCACATTCCGCCGATGAAGTGGACAGGGACCGTGAAAGTGGCGCCCTGCGAGTCCGAAGCGTCTGTACACTCCAGTTCGAAGCGCACGGAAGGGTCGCGGCGGAGGCTGAGAGTTATCTTGTCGCCCTTGCTGAAGCCTTTGTAGGGCATACGCAACGGCCTGTCGAATGGCACGATGAAACTCTCCCCAAGCTTGAATGTGCTGACGGAGGGAAGGCCCTCGGGCTCCGGCACTACAGGACCGGGACCGGGATCAGGGCCCGGGCCGGGATCGGGCCCGGGTCCCGGGTCCGGCTTGACCGGATCACAGGCTGCAAGGAGCAGGAACGGCAACAGGACAAGAAGTCTTTTAAGCATAATTTAATACAGGAAACTCAATATTTCAGGTGTCTTGGTGTAGTCTTTGATCCAGATGTAGTCCATCCCGTTGATTCTCACGTGGGAATCTCCGCCGCCGTCACCGAAGTCATCGCCCACGAAAAGGACCTGGTCTTCAGAGTATCCGTGTTCGGAAGCATAGCGCATGGAAGCGGCGTACTTGTTGTACTGTTTGGCGGAGAAGTCAAAGGATGAGGAGCCGCCTATAAACACGCAGTAGTCCTTGAAGATTTCGCAGACCTCCGGATACATCACGCGGCGCTTCGCCCTGTCGGGATCGAATTTGTGCTTGAGATCCAGCGGCGCCTCCGTGCCAAGCAGAGCAAGGGTGACCATTCCGGACTTGTGGAACTCCACGGGGTCGCCGTAAAACTTTGTATATCCATACTTTTCACGCAGGTAGCCGTTCTGCTTGAGGAAGAACGCAGTATCGGCCGGGAACACGTCTTCGCGGACTATCTTCAGTTCGCCGTTTTCCACCGTGCTTTCCTGCATGCCATAATTGCCAAGGATATTGATAGGATACTCTCCCATCTGCTTATACACGCGCGGGCAGTTGCCGGCGCACACCATCACCAGATCATACTTTTTGCGCAGGGTGTCAAGCAACTGACGGGCTGCGCTCTCGAGCGGACAGCGGTGGTCGGTGAGGGTGGCGTCGAGGTCGAAACAGATGAGTTTCTTCTGCTCCGCCCACTGGCCGTAGCGGAGAGTA
>JAEELG010000135.1 GCA_016288775.1 Bacteroidales bacterium
CAGCGGGCGCTCATAGAGAAGAAATCCTCTCCCTTTACGTTCTCCCTGTTGGCATTTTTCAGGATAACTTCGGCAATCTCCGTGGAATCCACCGGGTCCGTGAGGTATTTGGGCTGCAGCGGATTGAAGCGGTGGGAATACACAGGGTCGTCAAAGTTGACGAAGTACAGCTTGGGCGGATTGTCTCCGTAGCAGCCGATGTTGTCCATCAGCTCGTTGAGTATCATCGTGGACAGCCCCGGGAACTTATAGTCATAGATGAACATCGTGTAACGCTTCTGGATCATCTGACGCATAAAGGCCGAATAGATGGCCGCTGTCTTGCCGGAGCCTGGTGTGCCGATGACCATACAGCCCCGCTGAGGCGAGACGCAGTTGATCCAGCCGCTTCGCAGCTTCCCCTCCCACTGGTAGGTCATAGGGATATTTACGCTGTACTCGTTTTCAATGAGTTTCTCGCATTGCGGGAAGGTGTCCCAGAAATCTGGGAGCTTGGTGTCGAAACTGCGCACCGTGCGCCCCAGGAGGATGGCGCCGATCAGGAAAAGAATGAAGCCGGTGGTAAACGTCAGGACGAACCAGACGCCGCTTCCCATCCACGCAGACCCGAAATAAAGCGCCAGTCCGGTAAAGAGCGGCAGACATATTTCGGCCCAGCCGGACGGCTTGGAATTGCCGCTGCGCACCACTACGGAAACCGTTGTGAAGAACAGGCATACCATCCTGGATGCTATCGGAGATGCCAGCGTGCCTGAACGGTGCACGGACAGCATCAGGGAGTCCGAGAGCGCCCCGCGGAGGCCCAGGGCCGCCCACATAGGATACGCGTAATAATATACAAGGAAGGCCTGCACGGCTCCCGCCATCAGCAGGAACATCGAATACATCTGTTTGGTTCCTTTATCCATAGCTACAATCTCTTTCCTTTAGTTGGCATTTCCTCATCTTCGCTTCGCCGGCTGCTTTCGTTGCCAAGGGCCGACACTGCCAGATCCATAAACTCAGAGTCCTGGTTGCTTTTTTCCTCGGCTTTAGTTTTCTCCTCCTTGGTAGACTTATCCTCCTTGAGCATATCTCCCAGGCGCAGGCTCTCAAACATCGATGCCTTCAGGCCGTCAAGCTCGCTGGCCTTGAAGACGCATTTAGTATGGTGGTCCACCAGTGTGACGCCGAAGATTTTGCCGTCCTTAGTGGTGGACAGATCCAGGTAGATGCCGCTCTTGGTGAGATAGCGGCGAAGGTGCAGCATCGTCTTGCAGTTCTTAAGGCCGGCCGAGGTAATGTTGGTGACACGCTGCTTCTCTCGGGTCTTGACGTTGTTTTTCTTGCACTGCTCAATGTGATCCCGAATCTGGTCCAATGTGGGGATGTCCTTGTTTGTAATGGGCTCCGTGACGTGTTTTCCCGTCTTCGGGTCCAGGCCGATGAGGGCCGTAATCCCGTCGGGACGGTGTACTGCTTCTACGTTAAAGCTACGCATTACAACGTCAAAGTGCCGGTCCTCCTTGAAGTGATACTGCATTGCCAGCGCCGCAATCTTCTCCATCTGGGAGGCATACTCCCCTGCCTTCTTGTCAAAGCCATTGTAAGGGTTGGAATCGGCCACCTTCTTCTCCCCTTTGGATTTTCCGACCTCGAAGCCATACTTCTGAGCCAATTCCTCCAGGGCTTGCTGAGAGCGCCGGTGCTCCTGATGGTCGGGTATCTTCCTGCCGTTCTCATCCACGCGCACGGATGTGATATGCCAGTGGAGCCGGCCGGTATCCCAGTGCTTGTATACCATATAGGGCTGGTTCCCGTACCCCATCTTGTCCATATAGTCCCGGATGAAATCGGCCATCTTATCCTCCGTAATCTTGTCCGTCACCGACGGATTGATGGATGCGTGGAAGGACATCTTCTGCGTGCGGATACTCCCCTTTTCATAGACTTCGAAGGTCTTCATCGGGTTCTTCGGGTCGGCAATCTTTGAGGAGAAGGTCACCGAGGCCTTTCCCTCGGCAACCTTCTTCTCGTTGTAGTTGACCGCCGAGGACACGCTCGGGGCCGGTGCGTAAATCTTGCCTACCACTGCGTCAGGTCGATGCTGAACTTATGGACCAGTCATTCGCCCGATGCCAGCTGCGGAGCGTCCAGGCTCTGCACCCACACGTCCAGGTTGGTAAAGGTTTTGTCATCCTTCACGTTCTTGGAAATGCGCAGGTTGCCCACGAGGGCTACGTAACGGCCCTTTTTCAGACGCTCGACTACGCCGGTCTTGGCCATACGGCAGGTGTAGTAAGTGGGTTTCTCATCCTTTTCGGCCAGCGGATCTTTGGCTGCTACGGTAAAGCGGATGAACTCTTTGCCGTCTTTCCCGGCCACGACCTCGCAGTCTGCGGCGAGGTTTCCTGATAGAAATAAAGTCTGCATAAAGCATAAGGGTTAAGGTTGAACATTATCCTCGGTGGTCTTGACCACTTCAAGGCAGATTTCGTTGGCCTTGCCGATAAGCGACATCGTCAGGCTCTTCAAGTCGGCTAGGTGTGCGTCGATGGTATGCTGCGTAATCACGGCATTCCCCCGCTTGTCCCGGAGCCCCGCCAACGTATTGACGGCGCGCACCACCTGGTTGTAGTTGATGCCGATGCGCTTGATCTCCGACCTAAGGATTTCTATCTCCTTGATCAGGTTTGCATCGGTCCTCTGGAGATTGCGCCGGTGAAAGACGCGCTTTCCAAGCAGGCAGTCACGTATGTAATAGGAACGGTTCCGGTACCCTTCCAGCCTCATCTGGAGGTCCAGCTTAGCGGCCTCCTCCTCACTCATCCGGCAGTTTACGAATACTGTTTTTGTCTTTCCCACGGTCCAATCTCCTCAAAACAGGTCTTTTTCTTTTTCACCCCGAAGGGGCGACTCCGGAGCCCCGCACGTCCGCGAAGCGTACAAGATGGTCCCGGAACGGGAACCGCGTTTGTGACACAAACGCCCATCTTGCAGTCTGCACTAACGGCAGACAGGTTGCGCGCTGGTGGCTCCGGTGCAAAGGTAGAAAGTCCGGCTTATATTAGCAAATAAAATCTCACTTTCGTTTGGCATACTAATCAAAAGCGGCTATATTTGCCGTTGTAACTTCTAGAAATTAGAAGATATGGGAATTAGAGAAATGGGATTTTGGGTATTCTGGAAGATGTAATTATGCAAACTTGCAATCTCGCAAATGCACAAGTTCTCAAGTTCCCCGAATTAGGAAATCAGAATATTATAAGAATGTAAGATTATAAGATTGGAAGATTATGACATCACAACTTAACAATTTCAGAAAGTCTCTGGGTCTTCCCCCGAGGGATGAAGAAGGGAACGTAATTGAAGAGCCCAAGCCATATCACAGCGTGGCGGTGAAACCGGATAATTTCCTCCGTTTCCGTGCGCTGTCCCTGTGGCTGATACGCGAAGGCAAGATAAGCCGGCCCGTATTCGATAAAGTATTCGGACTTGCCCTGGACGCTTACCTGGCCGCCAATCCGGAGGCGGCGGAATACTTGAAGCAGATCCTCAAGACAGAATGAGTAACGAGTCAGCGCCGGATTCTTCCGGCGCTGTCTCGTATGGGGCCATGAGCGGAGACGGAGTGGCAGGCAGTATAGCGGGCGGGCGCTTTGTGCCCGGTCCGATATGCTGACTGACACTTGGTCGGAGCGGTTAGATGTTGCCGAGGTAAATGGTTTTGATGCCGAAGGAGAGGGCGATTTCGCGGGCCGTAAGGAGGGCTTCCTTGGGCGTGGGGGCGGCGGAAGTGAACCTGTACCGGGGGAAGAAACGGCTGAAGTGGAGGGGCACATTCTGCAGACCGTTATCGGCCATCCAGGTGCACAGGGCACGGATTTGTTCTTCCGATTCGTTGAGGCTGGTGACAAGGAGGTTGGTGATTTCCACGTGGACGCCGGCGCCTACCATGGCCAGGATGTTTTCCAGTACGGGGGTCAGCGTGGCGCCGCAGTATTTGCGGTAGAAGCCATCGTCCATAGCCTTGATGTCGATGTTGGCGGCATCAAGA
>JAEELG010000136.1 GCA_016288775.1 Bacteroidales bacterium
AAAGTCTGCGCACTTGCACTTTTACTTTGCACTTGAAAACTTAAAACAATAACGCCATGTACGAGATTGAACTGAACAATGTGCCCGTGAAGATCTGGGCCAAGGGCGTGGATCCCCACGCCATGAAGGAGATTGTGAATCTCTCCACGCTTCCGTTCATATTCCACCATCTGGCGTTCATGCCGGACTTGCACGGCGGAAAGGGCATGCCCATTGGCGGCGTTTTAGCCACCAAGGGTGTTGTCATTCCCAATGCAGTTGGGGTGGATATCGGATGCGGAATGTGTGCGGTGAAGACATCGCTCCGTGCTGAGGATATTCCTAGCGAAGTGCTCCGTAAGCAGATTCTGCGCGGAATCCGCAACCAGATTCCCCTGGGTTTCGACCACCACAAGACGGCCCAGGACGAGGCTTTAATGCCCCAGGGCTTTGAGGTGGACAAACTGACCGTAGTTTCCCGGCAGTATGTATCGGCCACCAAACAGGTGGGCACCCTCGGCGGAGGTAACCACTTCATCGAGCTCCAGAAGGATACCGAAGGGACGCTCTGGGTGATGATTCACTCCGGCTCCCGCAACCTGGGTGCGCAGGTGGGCTCCTACTATAACGAGAAGGCAAAGGTCCTGAACAAGCGCTGGTTCTCGGTAGTAAACCCGGACATTGACATGGCCTTCCTTCCCATCCAGTCCGACGAGGCGCACGCCTACTGGGATGAGATGCAGTACTGCATTGAGTTCGCTCTCTGCAACCGCCGCCTAATGATGCAGCGCATCTGCCAGGTCATCGGGGACGTGTATCCCGACGCGCAATTCGAGCCGATGATTAACATTGCCCACAACTACGCCTGCTGGGAGAACCACTTCGACGAGAACGTGATTATCCACCGCAAGGGCGCAACCCGGGCCCGGCTTGGAGAGGTCGGTATCATCCCCGGCTCCCAGGGCACTAAGTCCTACATCGTCGAAGGCCTCGGAAATCCCGATTCCTTCCAGTCCTGTTCCCACGGCGCGGGACGGCTGATGTCCCGAACGGAGGCTGTCCGCAGCCTGTCCCTGGAGGACGAGGTGGCCAAGTTGGAGGCACAGGGCATCGTCCACGCCATCCGCGGTCAGAAGGATCTGGAAGAGGCCGCAGGAGCCTACAAGAACATCGACGAGGTTATGGCCGCCGAGACAGACCTTGTGAAGATTGTGACGGAGCTCTCCCCTGTTGCTGTGATTAAGGGATAGCCTTGCAGCGGGCGGCTATCCCTGCCGCGGGACCGGCAATCCGGCCGGTCCCATACATATAAAGCCATGGTCGTCCAACGCGGTAGGACAGCGCACTCAGGTGCGGAAATTCCGGTTCGAATCCGGACCATCGGCTCCACTTCACCCCTCAAAGTGAGCACTGGCAGGAGAAAATAATCGCTAGATTTTATATCCTGCCACTTTTTTGCAAGAAGATTATGTTTCTTTGCATCGTGAAACCTTACGAGATATGAGCAAGACGATTATTGAAAGCATGTACACGATTACGGAGAAGATGAGGGACAATGATAATCATGGTTCCATCATTGTGACCCCTGCTACGTGCAAGAAAGCGGAGCCAGAGCTGCGCTACTTGAGAAAGACTTTCGGAATGACTACCATGCAGGTGCTCATTCTTACTGCCATTATCCAGAAGTCCGCCCGTTATAGGATTGACGGGGATGATATTGCCTCATTTCTTGGCATGGAATATCTTAAGTTCCTCACGCACGATTCTGACCTGGAATACCTGAAAAAGAAGGGTTATATCCGTATGGATAAGGAACTCCATATCAATGTTCCTAAAGAGGTAATGAGGGCTCTTAAAGGAAACAAACCAGTGGAGCCCGAACCCACTACCGGATTGACTACCGGAAAGATTCTTACACGCATGAAGAAGCTTTTAGCCATCAGAGATGATGACGAAATGGATTCTGATGATTTGAACGACGAGGTTATTGCTTTATTTGAAGACAATCCCGACACAAGCATCGCGAAGGCATTTAAGAAATACATAGGAAAATATTCTAATTTCTTATCCGCAGAGAATATCTTCTTTTACGTACTTATCTGCCGCTACTGGTTTGACAATGACGATATGGTGGGTTGGCATAACGTAGATGACTATCTGGATGAGGAAGAGTTGGATGACTTGCGGACTGATTCCAGAACCGAAAGTCTGTATCTCCAGAGAAAGAAAATCATTGAATTTACCGGCTACGACGGAATGCTGACAAAGGACTACTTCAAGATCAAAGATGAAATCAAGGAGGAAATCTTTGCAGATGTGGGCGGGATACGCAAGGAAGCCCCAAAGGTTTCCGCTTCCCGGAAGCTGAATGCTTCCGGCATCGTCCCCAAGGAGCTTTTCTACAATATGGACGAAGGACGGCAGGTGGCGCGGCTGAAGGAACTGATGAGCGAGAAGCGCTTCGGTGAAATCCGCGAGAAGATGAAGGCAAAGGGTCTCCGGACAGGCTTTACCTGCCTGTTCTACGGCTCCCCAGGAACCGGCAAGACAGAGACCGTTTATCAGATTGCGCGCGAATGCGGCCGCGACCTTTTCATTGTAGACGTGTCTCAGGTGAAGAGTTGCTGGGTCGGCGAGAGCGAGAAGAACATCAAGGATGTCTTTGACAAGTATCGGCAGGCGGTCCGCGCAGAAGGGCCTGTTCCCATCCTGCTCTTCAACGAGGCTGATGCCATTTTCAGCGTGCGTATAGACGCTGTTCGCCAGGCGGCCGATCAAATGGAGAACGCCATCCAAAACATCATCCTTCAGGAAATGGAAGACCTGGACGGCATCCTGATCGCAACGACCAACCTGACTACCAACCTGGACAAGGCCTTCGAGCGCCGGTTCCTGTACAAGATTCGCTTTGACAAGCCATCCCTAGAAGCCAAGGTTTCCATCTGGCGGTCTATGATTCCTTCGCTGAGCGAGACGGAGGCGGTTCACCTGGCCACTGACTTCGACTTCTCCGGCGGCCAGATCGAGAACATTGCCCGCAAGCGCGAGGTTCAGTCCATCATCGGCCTGTGCGACCCCGACTTTGCACAGGTGCGGGAGTTCTGCACCGAGGAGACCATCGGCAACGAATCTCGCCGACGCATCGGCTTCTAGCACTGCTTGATTTAGGCAGTAATTATTACTATATTTGTAACATCCAAAGTTTAGAAATATGGCAAAATCCTATTTTAACCGCTATGTATGGCTCATCGAGACCATTCAGCAGGCGGGGCACATCTCCAGGGCCGACCTGAGCGCCAAGTGGGAGAAATCCCCGCTCAACGAGACCGGCGAGGAGCTTTACGAGCGCACTTTCCATAACCATCGGCAGGCCATTCTGGACATCTTCGGCATTGAGATCAAGTGCGACCGCTCAATGGGATACTACATCTCCAACGAGTCGGATATCGGCAACCCCGGCGTTCGCCAGTGGCTGCTGGAGTCCATCCAGATGAATAACCTGCTCAACGAGACAGCCGATATGCGGGACAGGATTCTGTTCGAGAACGTGCCGTCCAGCTATCAGTGGCTCACCACGCTGGTGGCAGCTCTGCGTGACCGCAAGTGCGTGCAGCTCACCTACCAGAGTTTCTGGAAGGACGAAGCCACCACGTTCGTCGTTCACCCCTACTGCCTGAAGCTATTCAAGCAGCGCTGGTATCTGCTTGCACGCTCTGACGGGAAGAGGACGCCGTATCTCTACGGGCTGGACCGTATATCGGCCGTGGAAGTGCTTTCCAAGGCGGCCAAGGTGCCGGCATCGTTCAACGCCGAGGAGTTCTTCGCCGACCACTACGGCATCATTGTAGGCACGGAGAATCCGCTGTGCACAGTGGAGTTGAAGGTGGTGGCCGACCAGGTTAAGTACTTCGATTCCCTGCCCCTGCACTGGACGCAGAAGAAGGTGGAAGAGACGCCGGAATATACGGTATACAGCTACCACCTGGTTCCGTCCTTCGATTTCCGACAGGAGATCCTGGGACGCGGCGGTGCGGTGGAAGTGCTCATGCCGGACTGGTTCCGTCAGGAAGTGAAGGAAGAGATTGCGAAGATGGTGAAGAACTATGACTGATTTTGCGGCAATTGACTTTGAGACGGCCAATGAGTGCCGTTCCAGCGTGTGTTCAGTGGGTGTGGTGATCGTGCGCGGCGGAGAGGTGGTGGACAGCTTCTATTCGCTGATTCATCCGGAACCTGAATATTACCAGTGGTTCTGCCAGCAGGTGCACGGACTGGGGCCGGAGGATACGGACGATGCGCCGGTATTTCCGAAGGTATGGGCGAAGATCGCTCCTCTGATTGACGGACTGCCCCTGGTGGCGCACAACTCCCCTTTCGATGAGGGCTGTTTGAAGTCTGTATTCAGGGTGTATCGGATGGACTATCCGGACTACGAGTTCTACGATACTTTGGCCGAGTCACGGCGGCTATATGGCTCTTCCCTTCCCAACCACCAGCTCCAGACTGTGGCGGCAGCCTGCGGATATGATTTGACCCGTCATCACCATGCTTTGGCCGATGCGGAGGCATGCGCTGCAATAGCGTTGAAGATACTGTAATTTGGGGTATTTTGTGGACCAACGAGGAATCGAACTCTTGAAAGATAAAAACCCTGTTCTGGTGCTTGCAGCAATGGGATATTTGTATTAACTTTGCTGGTACAAGAAGGAAGAAAATGTTTAGTAAATGTTTAGTATTCCTTCAAGTAATATAGGCTAATATATTGATTTACAGTCGTTTAGCATATAGCCTTTTTGAATGGCATTCAAAAGGTCAGGAGTTCGATTCTCCTATGCTCCACAAAAGGCCGCTGATTATCAGCGGCTTATTTTGTTTTGTTACGGTTTTTGGGACACAGGTCGGC
>JAEELG010000018.1 GCA_016288775.1 Bacteroidales bacterium
GCAGCCCTCTTCCAGCTGGGTGCGTCCGTCAAGGCCAACGCCAAGTTCTCCATCAACGAGAAGTTCAATTATGAGACTCAGCTGGTGGTGTTTACGGATTATCTGAACCATCCCTTCACGCAGTACCGTGTCAACTGGGACAACAAGATTGCCTGGCAGCTCACATCGTTCTTCAAGGTCGGCCTGAGCACTTGGCTGCTCTACGATCCTATAGTTGAGATCGACGGTGTGACTAGCAAGTGGCAGTTCAAGAACTTCCTGGCTTTCAATTTCACCTTTGCTCTCGGAGAGAAGAATCTGAAATAATGAAAGTGTTGCTTGCAGTAAGCGGCGGCATCGATTCCATGTATATGCTGCACAGGGCCCCGGAGCTTTTCCCCGGGGCTTCGTTTGCCGTCGCGCACTGCAATTTCCGTCTCCGCGGCGAGGAGTCAGACGGCGACGAGGCGTTCGTGGCAGCGCAGTGCGCGTCGCTTGGTGTCGAGTGCTTCGTGAAGCGGTTCGATACTCTGGAGTATGCCTCCGGACACGGGGTCTCGGTGGAGATGGCGGCCCGGGAACTCCGTTACGCCTGGTTTTCAGAGCTTTGCTCCGAACACGGATTCGACGCCCTCGTCACCGCCCACAACGCCAACGACAACGCCGAGACGATGGTATTGAATCTCCTCCGGGGCACCGGCACCAAAGGACTGAGGGGAATTCCGGATAGGGCAGATTTGCTTAGGCCGCTTCTAGGTGTCACTAGGGAGGAGATCAGAGTGTGGATGGAGGAGAAAGGTTTTGCGTGGAGGGAGGACAGTACGAATGCGGAGAGCGAGGTGAAGCGGAACAAAATCCGGAATCGGGTGTTCCCGGTATTTGCGGAAATCAATCCGTCGTTCGTGAAGACGCTAGGCGAGGACATGGCGCGGATACGGCAGACGGACGACATTGCTGAGGATTATTATCAGGAGGCGGCCGCCAGAATCGAAAAACGCGCCCCCGAAGCAAGCGGAGACGCGATTCTCGAAATCAGTGTCAAAGGCCTTCTGGAGCTGAAGCACTGGCGCTACGTGCTCTGGCGGGCACTTGAAGACTACGGCTTCAGCGCCGAAACCTTCGGCAAACTCTGCGACCTTCTGGACCGCTACATCAACGAACCCTCCGGTACCGTCACCCTCAGCGGCAAAACCTTCCAGTCGCCTACCCACTATATAAAGGCCAGAAAGAAATCGCTCTGCCTGTTTCTCAGAAGCCAGGACAAATAATCATTTTTTCTTGGGCCCTTTTTTCATTCGAGGCCTGTATCCTTCCACAAGTGAGGATGTATGAACCGTGGAAGTATCATCTTCCGTATCTGGCGAGTTCAAATAAGACACTCGCCCTTTTTCATCCACTAAATCAGGAAATTCCGTTAAACCAGAGCCAATCAGGTCAAACTGAAGTGCGTTTTCCAGTTTTGCCAATGTCTCCAGTGTCATGTTAACCTTCCCGTTCAACAAGACAGAAACATGCTGTTGTGTACAATTCAGCGACTCGGCCAGTTGCTTCTGCGTCCACCCAAGTTCCGCCATCCTACTTTTTACTTTTATAGCTATGGCATATGAGTATTTCATCCAAAACCAATTCTCCTTAATGTATTGCGCCTCCTTAATAAAAGCACCGGTTTTGGCCCCATGAGAGATTAAAAAAGCCCTAGTGTTCATATTGTATCTATCAATTCTTTCAATCCATTAGCATCAATAACGCCATTCTCTATCAAGTAATTTCTTACTAGTTCAACTCTGAGCAACTCCTCTAAGGTGTGCTGTCGTTCTTTCATTGTGTGTGTCAATTTAATAGCTCCCCCGGTTATAAGGAAAATGCCGTCATCAAGTTTGATGGCATATAACCTAAGCCAAGAGTCATGTCCGGATATCCTATTCCCTTTTGCCTTTTCCTTTGACAGCACCATTTCCGACATACGATAATTCTCCAGAGGCCGGAATAGGGCATCAAGATTGGCTGCTGGGTTTACATCCATTATCACGCAGGCCAATGATGCAGCATCCGACACAGTATCAAATATCGCTTTGTCAACATTGGTTATATGAAAGTACTTTTCAAGGTCATTGAGATTTTGATTAAAGAATGCTCTAAGATAATCAGTATCAAACCATTGGGAAAGAGTCTCGGTCAATACATCCACATTCTTTCCCTCATATATTACCGCCCAAAGCTTTCCATTGTCAAGAACATCCTCAAATCTCATCGTCATATCTTTTTTGCAAAGATAGAACAATTTTTAATTTGTACAAATTATAACTGATGTCTTTTGCTCTTTTGGAAAGGAGACTACGTATATGGTGATTATTTTGTATTTTTGTAAAAGCAATGTCTTCGAACGGATTATCATTTATTTAAATTAATGCTGTATGTACTCATCATACTGCTTTTTGTTACTATCATCCTCTGGGTGGTGATTAGTGTTCGTACCCAGCAGAAATCAAATGAGCATCAGAAAAGGCTTGAAACGATTACCAGCCTGAAGCCGTATATCGATGCTGCATTTACCGAGATCGGTTCATACTACACTTTCAGCCACTATATCACAGAAACGGAGCGCCTAATGCTGGCGGAGAAATACGATGCTCTGGACAGAGAGGTGAAGTCTCTTCTCAACAGCAAAGAACTGGAAGAGTCTGCCGAGAAAGAGACCTTCCAGCGTTTCCATACTGCTATGACGGACACGCGGGCGCATAAAAAGGCGAACAATGAGCATTTCATCGAGAATGAGCTCTCTCGATGCGGCCATTATTTCGATACTATCTTGGCATATCCCCTAGATGCCCAGCAGCGCGAGGCCGTCGTTTCATTGGAGGATAATGTCCTCGTCATAAGTAGTGCCGGCAGCGGTAAGACGATGACCACCGTCGGCAAGGTCCGATACCTTATCGATATACAGCGCGTCCCGGCTGAGAAGATCCTGCTTATCACATTTACCCGTAAGGCGGCAGAATCCCTCTCGGAACGCTTGGGAGAGAAGAAGCTGAAATGCCGCACCTTCCATAAACTGGCGCTGGACATTATCGGCGAAGTAACCGGCGAAAAGCCCACTATCACACCGCCGGACTTCTCGGTCCAAGTGTACCATAAACTCTTGGAAGAGAATCCCGCATTCAAAGCAGCTATTGCCGATTACATCATCCGCTCCCGGTACACGATGCGGGACCAGTTCGAGTATTCATCGATGCAGGACTATATGATGGATCGCCAGAAGCACGGCATCCAGGCCTTCTTCAAGGATATGGATGGCCGTCCGGTCTTCTGCAAATCAGACGAAGAGAGCCAGATTTGCGATTTCCTCGGTTCTCGTGGCATGAAATTCCGCTATGAGGAGAAGTATGAGGTGAACACCGTCGATGCGGAGTATAGGCAATACTGCCCGGATTTCTCCATATACATTGATGGACCGAATGGTACTTTGAGGCGTATATACCTGGAACACTTTGCCGTTAATGAGTATGGTCGCTGTCCTTCTTTCTTCTCCGCCGAGGACGAAATCAATTACAAGCAGGGAATCAATTGGAAGCGTAAGTTGCACCAGCTGAACGGCACTACTCTTCTAGAGACCTCCAGCGCCGGCTTCCATCGTGGCGATGTATTCCAGATCATCACCAAACAACTGCAGGATCTAGGTGCCGTGTTCAACAAAGCCACTCAGCAGAGTGTGGCTCGGGAACTGGTTCGACAAGAGGAGAATATCCTGGCAATGCTAACGGCCTTCAATTTTCTGTTGAAATCCCGTGACACCTCAATGGATAACATCCGAAAACAAGTAGCCCAAGGCCCGGATGCTATAACGGTCAATGATATCGTTGCGCCATTCGTTGAGGCTTACCACCGAATGGAAGAGGAGAACAATGTAATTGATTTCACCGATGCCATCATACAAGCAACCAACCTCTGCTATAATGGCCACAGACAGGACTACGACTATATACTGGTCGATGAGTTCCAGGATATCTCAATGGATCGATACCGATTCCTGCAGGCGTTGAGGCGCAAAGAGCCGCTTAC
The DNA here is from genome assembly GCA_016288775.1 of Bacteroidales bacterium. Lineage (GTDB taxonomy): Bacteria > Bacteroidota > Bacteroidia > Bacteroidales > UBA932 > Cryptobacteroides. The sequence continues at coordinate 4,039 of JAEELG010000018.1, forward strand.
AAAGCTATTCTGCGTCGGAGATGACTGGCAGTCCATTTACCGCTTTGCTGGTAGCGATATGGCTCTTTTTAAACAATTTGAGAAGTTATTTGGCTATACGAAGAAATGCATGATGGAGACCACGTACCGCTTCGGCGAACCAGCTATCGCAGATTCATCCAAGTTCATCCTGGCGAATCCTGAGCAGGCGGTCAAGAACGTCCATTCTTTTAGGATTGACGCTGCAACCAAGCTGGAATTCCTGTCAGCCGACGGCCGTGATGGAGTGGTTGAAACTGTGAAGTATTTGGCCGATCAGATTCCTGCAGACAAAGATATTCTTTTGCTAGGCCGTTATGGCTTTGATGTGAACATCTTCAAGAACACTGATCTTGCGGTTCACGAAACCAAGGATTACATATACGTATCCTATGGTAGTCGGCAGATGAAGTTCATGACAATCCACCAAGCTAAAGGCTTGGAGTGCGACTACATCATCTTGCTGAACTGCAATGGTGGGACGATAGGATTTCCGTCACAGATCAGTGACAGTCCGGTCTTGAAATATGTCCTCAGCGAGCCAGATGGATATGCATTCAGTGAGGAACGCCGCGTTTTTTACGTTGGTATCACAAGAGCAAAGAAGCATACCTGGGTGCTCTACGACAGGAATAATCCCTCACCGTTCGTCAAGGAGTTCGTTAAGACGCTTGAGCCCGAAACGAAGCCAGGAGCCGTAATTCCTGAATCGGAGTTATGCCCCAAGTGCCATTGCGGCCGCATCAAGATTATCAAGAAAGGGGTCGCTGTCAACGGGAACCCTTACACTACATTTGCCTGCTCCAACGAGAAATACGGCTGCGACTATCTGGAGACCCAGTTCGTGAACCTACATTCAATACGCAGAGCGCCCAGAAAGAAGAGATAGAAAACCGTCATTATAGTATAGGAGAGCGTCCCCCCCTTTACGACAAGTGCGCCTGAAGGTGCTGTGTAATGTACCTTCAGGCGCATTTTTGGCCTTATTTGCTCTATAGGTCCGTTTAGAGGCACCCTTAGGAGCAGTCAGGAAACCCTATTTCCCTTTCTTCATGCCGACGGTCTGGAGGCCCTCGGTGATTTCTTCGTCGCAGGTGACCATCTTGGACATGATCCAGTGGTAGTAGGAATCGGTGCTGGAGCCGTTGGAGACACGCGGATCCACGAATGCCTCTTCAAGCTCCCAGCCGCGGCGGGCCATGTAATTGGCTGCGTCGAGCATGGAATTGAAGCTGATGGCCTTGCCTTCTTCGTCGGCGAGCCGGCGGTTGACGGACCACCAGCTGGAGAACTGGCCGAAGTCAAAATCCACGTTCATCTTTTCGGAGAAGAGGAGTCGGGTGCCCTTGATTTCGCAATAGACCTTGTAGGGTTTCTGAACAGTCACCTCAGCTTGATTCTCATTTTCTGCTGCTACCACTTCCTGCGCGAACGCTGAGCCGCAAACCAGCATTCCGGCCACGACGGCCGCAATTGTGAAGAACTTTTTCATTTCAGTCTAATTAATAATTAAATTAAAGGATTCCGTATTTCTTGCCGTATTCGAGCATCTGGCCCAGGTAGTCGTCGGTGTAACGGATTTCATAATCGGTGATTACGCCGCCCTTGACCACGGGAACTATTTCGGGATTGATGAAGCCGCCGTAAGGCTTGAGGTTGAGCGCGGCATAGCGGTCCTTGACCTCCTTGTGAAGATCGGGATCGATGTTGACCGCATATTCCTCAACCAGAGCTTTGCCCGCTGCATAGTCGCCTTCGGACTTGATGCGCTGGATCTCAGCGAGCAACTTGGCGAACAGGCCGCGGAGGGCGTCGTAGTCGGTAACCACGAAATAGGTCTTGCCGTCGCGCACCTTCTTCTCTATGGCGCCGCCCTGGCGGAAACACCACTCGGCGATGAGCTTGCGGTCCTGCATGTGGGCCTCGGTGTTGGGACGACCGAGTTCCACGCGGTTGAACTGGACCATGAGCCCGTTGCGGATAAATCCGTCATATTCGGCCTTGTAGGCCTCTGCGTCGGGCATTATGCCAAGTTCCACGAGTTTGGGGTCGGCGGAATAGTACAGGCCGAACAGGTCGGCACGGGCCTCTTCCAGTGTGGAGGAATACTCGCCCATGGCGGTGCTGGACACGCCCTTCAGCAGCTGTCCGGAACCATGTCCGAGGCATTCGTGGAGGTCGGTATGGATCTCGCCGGCATAGGAGCCGTACTTCTTGGAACGGGCTATTTCGGTTTCGTCCCATGCGAACTCGTTAAGCACGCTGGCGGGCTGCTCGTCGGCAGAAAAGTCGTAGGCGTGCGAGATGTTGGCAATTGTGACACTCTTGGAACCGTAGTCGCGGCGGATCCAGTCGGCGTTGGGCAGATTGATGCCGATGGGCGTTGCAGGATATGCGTCGCCGGCAAGGCAAACGGCGTTGATGACCTTGGCGCTCACACCCTTCACACGTGCCTTTTTGAAGCGCGGATCGACGGGAGAATTGTCCTCGAACCACTGGGCGTTGGCGCTCAGGATGGCGGAACGCTCGGAAGCACGCACGTCCTTGATGTTTACGTGGCCTTCCCAGGAGCCCTTGCGTCCCAGGGGGTCGTTGTAGTCCTCGACGAAACCGTTGACAAAGTCGACTACGCCGAGGGTGTCCTTCACCCATTCGATATTGAATTCGTCCCACTTGCGCAGGTCGCCGGTGCGATAATAGTCGACCAGGAGGCCCAGTGCGCGCTTCTGGATGTCGTTCTCGGCCACCTTGCGGGCAAGTTCCAGCTCGCCGCATATCTTCTCGATGGCGGGTCCGTAGATGCCTCCGACCTTCCAGGGCTTCTCAACCACCACTCCGTCTTCCTTCACCACCTTGGTGTTAAGGCCGTAAGAGACGGGATGCTTGTCCCCGGGAACTTCGATGGATGCATAGTAGGCTTCCACCTCATCGCGCGTCACTCCTTCATAGAAATTGACCGATGACTGTTCAACGATATCGCCGTCAGTGGCGGTGCTGCGCCTCTGCGGGCATATGGAAGGATCGTAGGCATATTCCAACAGTTCGCCGGCCTCTCCGGAGCGCCCGACTGCGTCGAGGAGCTTCTCGAAGTACGAGGGCTCGCAGCCCGGGAAGAACTTGTCTTCGGCATAATGATGATGGATGCCGTTGCTGAAGAACAGCCTCTTGGCATATTCGGTGAACGCCTCGAACTCGGAGCACTTGCGGTCGCCGGCATAATTTTCGAGCACGTCCTCGACGGCATGGCGGAGACGGAGGTTGCCGGCGCAGTTCTGGTCCCAGAGTATGTCGCGCCCCCATTTCGCCGCCTCGGCGAGATGATAGACGTACTCCTTCTGCTGAAGGCTCAGCTCGTCCCAACCGGGAACCTGGTAACGGATAACCTTGACGTCGGCGAACTGGTCGACGGTGTACTTGAATCCGGCGTTTTTCTGGCCGCATGCGGCCGCAAGCAAGGCTGCGGAAGCAATCATTGTCATTCTGACTAATCTCATATCAATTTGAATAATTTTTTCAATGTGGTGTCGGGGCCCGATGCAAGGAGTTCCACACTCCCGGGGCCCTCTCCGACAGGGATGCCATTCATGGCGAGCACGTCGCGGAGACGCCTGGCCACCGCAGGGGCGGGATCGATGAAACGCACCCCTTCGGGCGCTATGCGCTGCATCAGAGGCAGCAGGAAAGGATAATGCGTGCAGCCCAGCACGATGGTGTCGGCGCCTTCGGCGAGCAGCGGTTCGAGGCTTGCGCGCACAACCGCTTCAGCGTGCTGGCCATCGAGTTCGCCGTTCTCGACCAGCTCCACGAAGCCCTTCCCCACCCTCTCGGCAATTCGCACGGCGTCGGCATACTGCCCCTTGGTGTTCAGGTACTTGGGCGCCTTGAGCGTGCCGGCGGTGGCAAGCACTCCCACTACCCCGCTGCGGGTGCCGCTGGCGGCGGGCTTTACGGCGGGCTCCATCCCCACGAAGGGGATGTCGTACCCTGCGCGCAGGTTGGCGATGGCCGCACCGGTAGCGGTGTTGCACGCCACCACGACGGCCTGCGCCCCCTTTGAAAGCAGAAGCTCCGTGACGGCGCGGGCGCGCGAAGTCACGAAGTCTGCAGTCTTCTCTCCATAGGGACAATAAGCGTTGTCGGAGTAGTATATATAACGTTCATCAGGGAGAATCTTTCGAATCTCCCTGAGAACTGAAAGGCCGCCGGAGCCGGAATCAAAGACGCCTATGCATGCCATATTATTTGGTGAGCTGGCCCAGGACCTCGAAGCAGGCCTTGCCCTCGGGCGACACCGTGGCGCGGTAGACAGTATCGTCAACCTTGTAATAGGTGTTGCCGCCGAGATCGATCAGCTCGTAATCCTCGGGAAGTGTATCGACGAGCGCTCCCGCAGGAGGTACGATGACGGTATACTGGCCGTCGGCGCCCTTGACGTAGAACACTCCGTCGTTATAGAAATACTCGGTATCCGCACTTGCGAAGCTCTGTACGAGCCCGAGGGAGTTGGCGAGGTCGCCGCTTGCCTGGGCAAGTTCCGCGTTGCGGGCTATGGCTTCGTTCTGGGAGGCTATGACCGCATTGTTGGCGGCTATGGTCTTGTTCTGCGCTATGATCGTGTTCGCATTCTCGTTAACCGTGTCGTAATAGTGGAGACGGTCGAAGTAGTATGCGAAGGAGCAAGCGGTATATATGGCGTCGGCCAGAGGCGTGAACACGTATCCGAAAGGAGGACGGCACACCCAGTAACGGCCACCGTAATAACGGTACCAGATATCGTTGTAGTAATAATAGTCGCGGCCCCAGTAGTGCCTCACCACGTAGCGGGGAGGAAGCGCGGTGCGATAGTGACCGTAGTGGTGATGTCCGACGTGGCAGAAGTGTGCGGGAGCATGACGAAGCTCACGGGCAACGAATGCAGGACGGCCGTGATGACCCGGACGGGGATTCACACGGACGTGTGCTGAAGGAGCGGGCCTGCCGTGATAGGCTCCGCCGGAAGCGTAGGGACGGCTGCCAGGCGCAGGCCTGTTGCCGGCATACACACCGTCATGATAACGGTTGGGACGCACGTTGCCGGAGGAGTGGCTGCCGCCGGAAGGACGATTGCCGACGCCGTTGTTGGGGCGCACGGTGCCTGAGTGGGCACGGGCGCCGTCGGAATGCTGGCGGACGCTGCCGGAACGGGAGTTGTCGCGGACGAGTGCTCCGGAATGCTCACGGGCGCTGCTTGAATGCTCGCGGACGCTGCCGGAAGAACGGGTGGCGCTGCTGGAGCTGCTGCGGCTGGAGCTGGAGTGCTGACGGACGCTGCCTGAGGAACGGCTGGCGCTGGAGTGATCGCGGACGCTGCCGGAGGAACGCTCGGAAGAACTGCGGGTACTGACGCTGCCTGACGAACGGCTGCTGCTGTAGGAACTGCCGCTGCGGTGCGAACCACTGCTATATGAGCCGGAGCTGCGTGAAACACCCGAATGAGAACTGCCGGAGGACCTGGATCCGCCGCTGTATGAGGAAGATGCACCTGAGTGCCCGGAAGAATGGCCGCCGCGGTGCTGGGCCCCGAGAGGGAGAGCGAAGATGGTGGCTGCCACCATCATTGCCGCTATTTTTGTCAAGTGTTTCATGAGTCTGTGGTGTTAACGGTAAATGTAATACTTCTTCGACAAGGCCTTGAAATCTTCTACATCCGCGGTCCAAAAATCCACGATGTCGGAGACTTGGAAGCGCTTGCCGAATTCAGTACTGACAAAATCCGTTCCACAAACTTTATTGAACATGTTAATCCTGCCCGGAGACATCTCAAAAGGGTTCTTTTTATATAATTCAAATACCGCCTGCATTACGTAGAACTGCACCAGAGTGAGGGGTGCGGCCTCGTAATCGGTGAAATAATACTGCACTCCGTGAAGAAGCTTTTTTGCGCTGCTTCCGTAAAAAGGAGTGTAATGGACGGTACGCCAGGCCACGCCGGGCACCTTGTAGCTGTCGAGCCGGGCCTTGAGGGCGTCGGCATCGATCCACTCCGCCGCGAAGGCGTCGAAGGGGATAGTGTAGCCTATACCGATGTTCAGGTAGTCGTTGAACTCCCCTACCAGTCCGGAGCAGGGATAGCAGATTGCATTGCGGGCATAAGGGATGTTGGGGGAAGGCATCACCCAGGGCAGGCCGGTGCGTTCGTAAGTCATGTCGCGTGTCCAGCCTTCCATGGGGATGACCGTCAGCTTGCACTTGAGCGGCTCCGCGTCGCCTTTCTGCCCGCGGTTCAGGCCCTCCTCGTTGATAAGGGTGGCCACCTCGCCCACGGTAAGTCCATACACGTAAGGGATGCGGTACTGGCTCACATAAGAATAGAATCCGTCGCGCACCAGGCAGCCTTCGACCTTGAGTCCGCCGAGCGGATTGGGACGGTCGAGCACCATCACTTCGATGCCGAGTTCGGCGCAGGCGCGCATGGTGAGGCCGAGGCAGCTGATGAAGGTGTAGGAACGGGAGCCAACGTCCTGGATGTCGTAGACCATGACGTCGATACCCTTGAGCATCTCCGGAGTGGCCTGGCGGGAGGCGCCGTACAGTGAGAACACCGGCAGTCCGGTGCTGTCGTCCTTGCCGGATTCCACTTTGCCGCCGGCCCAGATGTCGCCGCGCACGCCGTGTTCAGGGGCATACAGGGCCACGAGGTTCACGTTCTCCTTGAGAATGTCGATGGTGCTGCGGAGCTGGCGGTCGACGCCGCTGGGGTTGGTGAGCAGGCCCACCCTCTTGCCTTCGAGGCCCGCGAATCCGCGGTCGCGCAGGACTTCGATGCCCGGTTTGACCACCGGAGCGGATGAACTGCAGGTCTGGGCCTGCGAACGGAAGCAGGCGCACAGGGTCAGCGCCGCAGCCGTGAGTATCAGGATTCTTTTCATGGTTTTCAGATTATTTGCGTCCATATTCGGGGTCGACCTTGCGGCGTGCCAGAACGGTAACGGTTACCGTTGCGGCGCAGCAGGCAATCACCATCCAGAAGAAATTCACGTAGCCCAGAGCCTCCTGGATGTAGCCGGCGAACATGCCGGGAATCATCATGCTCAGGGCCATGAAAGCAGTGCAGATGGCGTAGTGGGCCGTCTTGAACTCGCCTTCGGAGAAATACATCATGTAGAGCATGTATGCCGTGAAGCCGAAGCCGTATCCGAACTGCTCGATTGCCACGGCGACGCTGATGGCCACCAGGTTGGTGGGCTGGACCATGCTCAGGTACACGAAGGTCAGGCATGGCAGCGTCATGCAGGCCGCCATGGGCCAGAGCGACTTCCTGAGGCCCCAGCGCGAAGCCATGATGCCGCCGATGATGCCGCCGAGCGTGAGGAAGATGACACCGATGGTGCCGTAAACTATACCCACCTCCGCGGTAGGCAGGCCCAGTCCGCCGGCATCGCGCGCGGCCACGAGGAACGGCATGCACATCTTGATGAGGAAGGCCTCGGGCAGACGGTACAGCAGCATGAACACTATGACCAGCAACACGCCGGGCTTTGTGAAGTAGGTGGCGAAGGTTCGCCCGAACTCCTTGAATATCTCCTTGGCCCTGTTGCCGGCTTCGGACGAGAGGTGGGAAGTGTCGTCGGCAGGTTTGGGGATGAAGAAGGTATGGTACAGCGTCACGGCTGCGAACAGTATCGCGGTGATCATCAGCGTGATGCGCCACGATCCGGGGATGTTTCCGGTACGGGTCTCAATCAGGCCGGCCACAGCCACGAGCACGCCCTGTCCGAAGATGGAGGAGAGGCGGTAGAAGGTGCTTCGGATGCCCACGAACGCCGCCTGGTTCTTCTGCGTCAGGGCAAGCATGTAGAAGCCGTCGGCGGCTATGTCGTGCGTGGCCGATGCGAACGCCGTGACAATGAAGAGCACGAGCGTGAAGATGAACATGCTCATCGGCGTTTCGCCCGACGCTATCAGCGCGTCGTCGGGCTTTGGCAGGGTGAGGGTGAGCAGCACCATCGCCGCCGTCATCAGGGCCTGCATCGCCAGTATCCACCAGCGCTTGGTTTTAATAATGTCAACGAAGGGGCTCCAGAGCGGCTTGATGGTCCACGGGAGGTAGAGAAGGCTCGTGAAGAGCGCCATCTGCCCGTTGGGAACGCCCATCTTGGCGAACATCATCACGGAAATGTTGTTTACCAGGAAGTACGGTATGCCTTCCGCGAAATAGAGTGTCGGAACCCAGAGCCAGGGGGTTTTGCTATTGAATGTCTGCACCTCTGTAATAGTATTGTAGTATTTCTTTGTATGTGAATCCCTTGACGGCCATGACCGCGGCGCCTATCTGGCACAGGCCGACGCCGTGGCCCCATCCGTGGCCCCGGAGAGTCAGGTTGTCGCCGTTCCAGATTATCTCAAAGTTGGAACTCTTAAGGTGAGATGTGCTGAGGGCGCGGCGTATCGCCAGCGTCTTGCCTATCACCTTGCTCTCTTTCGTTCCGTTGAAACGCATATACTTGATGCGCCCCGACGGACCGCGCTCCAGCGGCTCCAGCGATACGATGGTGCCGAAGTCGATGCCCGTACGCTCGCGCACCAGGGCCGACAGGCTCTCGCGGGTGTAGTGCTCCTCCCAGTCGTGGAAGTCCTTGGTCTCGAGGTCGTAGTCGTTGAGCACCTGGGAGAGGATTGCGTCGTCATGGCAGTCGCAGTACGGGTCCTCTATGCTCTGCAGATAGGGGTAGTCGCGGTCTTCCCAGCAGGTGCTGAATTTTTCCGTCTTGCCTCCGCAGCATTTGTAGAAGCGGGTGTCGCAGATACGGCCCTCATAGCGCAGCGTCTGGCCCCAGGTCTGGTCGATGGCCTGGCGCACGGTGTCGCCGGTGGCCATGGTGAGGCCCTCGTAGCGCTGGCAATGGTCGTCGGCGCACACATCGTACAGGATGTGCGGGATGGCGGACTCCGCCTGCTCCGGGTGGCGGCGGCTCTCGATGCGGGCGAGCGCCCAGCTGCGGGAGATGACCGCGTGCGCCTTCAGGAACTCCAGGGTTGCGTCGGCGCGCATCTCGGAAGAGATTACGCTGAGCAGGTAATCTTCGAGTCCAAGGCGGTTGATGGCGGTGACCTTGCCGTTCTCGACTATGAAGCGGAGCGAGCCCGCGAATTGCTGGTCCATCTTGCGCTCCCAATGGAAGTCTATGCCTATCACCACGTTGCGCAGGATAAAGGAAGGCTCCGCAAAGAGCGTGGATCGGGTGCGGGAGTCGAACACAAGCTCGTCGTAGAGCGCGCCGTTGTAGTTGATGCGTCCGTCCTTGACGCTTACTTTCTGGGGACCGGCGCCGTCGGAGATAATCTCGAATTCTATCTCGTCGGCGGACATGATGCCGACTTCTATGTCGGGCTGGGTACGGGTGAGTCTGGAATCTATCATATTTTCGTCTGCTTCGCTTACGCCGACCTCGGAGAGCATCTCTTCGAGCTGGGCGGGAGTGGCTTTATGGAAATCTTCTTCGCAGGGGGCCACGAACACACCGGCCATCTCGGCTGAGCCGGGGCCTATCGTGAGGTGGTCTGGGCCGTCGGTGTAGAAATGGTGGGAACGCAATTCGGTGCGCAGGACCACCATCAGCCGGTATTCGGCCTTTGGCGCATGGTACCATGCATACAGGTTGAAGCGCGGCTCCATGCCGGGATCGGCCACCGGGCAGCAGTCCAGGAACTGGTAGAACAGTTTGGCGAGCGACTTGGTGGTTTCGGCCTTCAGGCAGTAAATGCCGCGGGTAAAGCCGCGGAAGTGCCACAGGCGGGCGTCCTTTACCCTGGAAAGGCAGTCGCCGGGGTTCTCAAGGAAGGCGTCCACCGCCGTTTCGAGCGGGAGCGAGTTGCGGGGAACCGCCTGGAAATGCAGGTGGTCGGGAGCCGATGCGCCGCTCTTCGGGCCATTGTAATAAACGGTATAGTCCTGATACTTCAGGGCGAAGTCCAGCATGTCGGGCAGATGGTGCCAGATGGCCTGCGGCACATGCTCCTCGCGGGCTATCACAAGATGCCTGTTGAAAATCGGGAAGGGATTGACCTGGATGTTGTACCGCCTGCCCTTGCGACCTTCGAACTTGATGTGGAACTGCTCCGGAGGGCGGTTTGCCTCGCAGAGGAAGCAGGGGCGCGCGGCGATTTTGGCCTCGTCGATGTCGGCGGTGCTGGAAATGATGCGGGCAGGGTTGAACTGGAGCCGCGCCTCCAGCCCTCCGACGGTCACGTTGCGGACCTGCATGGATTTGAGCGCCCTGAAATTGGATGCCGCCAGCGGCCATACCGACAGCTGGTCATGTATGAATTTGCTGATCTCGTTCATAAAAGAGCCAGAAGACTGCGTTTGACTATCGGGAATTCGTGCTCGAAGTTGGGAGTGATGACATTCTTGCCGAAGGATGCCTCCAGTTCGGGTATCTCCCACCATTTGCCCTCGGCGACTTCGTCGTCGTCTGGCTGCAGGCTGAAGTTGCCGACGGCGGCGAAGACGTTTACTAGCTCCCGTTCCGTGGCGGATTCCCATACGTAGGTATGTATGTGCAGGGGGTTGAAATCGTAGAACCCGAGTTCTTCGGCCGCCTCGCGGAAAAGTGCCTCCCGGAGGTATTCGCCGTAGTTCACGTGGCCGCCGACGGCTGCATCCCAATAGAGCGGAAGCAGGAACTTGCGCTCCGAACGGCGCTGAAGGTAGATGCGCCCGAAGCGGTCGATGATATGGAGGTGAACGACCGGATGGAGGAGCTTGGAACCCTGATGGCACCAGGCGCGCGACGCCCTTGCCACCACCGTCCCGGTAGGTTCGACGATGGGGAGCATCTCCTTGGTGCCTTTGTCGCCGGCGCAGCGGGGAGCGACGTTAACGGGGTAAACCAAGTCCATCTTCAGGGTAGTTGAGTATTTCGAGTTCCTCCTGGGTGTAGAGGAGGCGGTCGGTGAAATCAGGGGCGATCCGCGACAGGGCGACGAAGACAACGAGCAGCACGGCCGCGGCGGCGAACGCCCCGATGGCGATGCGGAGGCCGCGGCGGCGCTTGCGGACGTGGACCTTCACAGCGGGGGTTTCGGTAGCCGGCTCAGCCTCCGGTGCGGTAACGGACTCAGCAGGCACCTCTGCGGCCTGCGGCTGGGGAGCGGAAGGCTGAGGTGCGAGTGGCTGCGGTACCGTCACTCCGGCCAGCGAGGGGCGGTCGTGGGTCTTGAGAGACACGGGGCCTAGCCCGCAGGTGTCGGGAGAGATGTCGAGGCTCTCGTCGGGAACGAAGAAGAAATGCCCTTCGCGCGTGGAGCGCAGGCGCCCCAGGCCGGGAAGGTCGACGCTCCCCCGCTCGCGGAGCTCTTTGGCGAGCTCTTTCAGATAGTCGCCCAGAATGGCCTGGGCCTCTGCCGGTTCAATGGAATTGTCGCGGGCGTAAAGCGCTGCGAGGACACCGTCGTCGGTGGCGCGTTCGGAGAACGAAAGACGGCGGTAAGGGGGATTGATCGTGTATCCGCGGTCGGAGAAAGACGCCGGCATGTCCTCGGCGACGAAAGTGCCGAGACCGGGCAGGCTCAGGGTCTCGCGGTCGAGGATTAACTCCCCTATCATTCCGGACAAAAAGTCGACATCCATAACAAGGCAAATTTAACAATTTTGCGCAAAAAACCCTAAAAATATTTGCAATTCCGAAATTAAGAACTAACTTTGCAATCCCGTCCGAAAGGATGGTTTGAAATATTCCTCCTTAGCTCAGTTGGTTAGAGCACCTGACTGTTAATCAGGGGGTCCTGGGTTCAAGTCCCCGAGGGGGAGCACGAAAAGGCCGAGACGATAGTCCCGGTCTTTTTTTTGCGCTCCCCCTCGGGGACTTGAACCTTGTACGACAGAGGGTATTATCCTACAGCAACTTCTCCTTCAGGTTCTTGATCATGTCCTTGGTCATGGTCTCGAGGTTGTAGGAGGGCGACCAGCCCCATTCCTTGCGGGCGCACACATCATCCATCTTGTTGGGCCATGAATCGGCGATGGCCTGGCGGACAGGGTCGACCTCGTAGCGCATGGTGAAGTTGGGATAATGCTTGCGGATGGCTTCGAAAACCTCTTCCGGGTCGAAACTCATGGATGCGATATTGAACGAGTTGCGGTGTACCAGGTAGCGCGGGTCGGCCTCCATGAGGTTGACGGCCGCCTTGATTGCGTCGGGCATGTACATCATGTCCATATAGGTTCCATGGGCCAGCGGGCACACGAATTCCTCTCCCTTGACGGCAGCGTAGTAAATCTCCACGGCATAGTCGGTGGTGCCGCCTCCGGGAAGCGTTTTGTAGGATATCAGGCCAGGGAAACGGACGGAACGTGTGTCGACGCCGTATTTATGGAAATAATAGTCGCTCAGCAGCTCGGTTGCAACCTTGGTTACGCCATACATTGAGGTAGGGCGCTGGATAGTGTCCTGTGGCGTGTTGTCACGCGGGGTGTCGGGGCCGAAGGAGCCGATGGACGAGGGCGTGAACACGGCGCAGCGCTTCTCGCGCGCCACTTCCAGCACGTTGATGAGACCGTTCATCTGGATGTCCCAGGCCTTGAGCGGCAGGCGCTCGGCGGTGGCGGAAAGAAGGGCCGCCAGGTTGTAGATGGTATCGATATCGTACTTGTCGACGATGTCGGCAATCTGCTTGCCGTTGCATACGTTGGCAAGTTCGGCGGGACCACTCTCAAGCAGTTCGCCAGTGGGTTCTGAACCAGGGATATAACCGGCCACGATACGGCCGTGACGATAAGTCTTGCGGAGTTTCATCGTAAGTTCCGAACCGATCTGTCCGGTGGAACCTATGATAAGCACATTTTTCATAAGTGTTATTAATTATCGCGCAAATTTATTAAATTTGTGGGAGATTATAACCATAAAAACCACATATTTTATGTACGGAAAATTTCAATCCTACCTCCGTCAGGAGCTCAAAGCCATCGACGAAGCCGGTCTTTACAAACGCGAACGCACGATCTGTTCTCCCCAGGGAGCCGAAATAACCCTCGCAGACGGGAGCAAAGCCCTCAACTTCTGCGCGAACAACTATCTCGGCCTGGCCGACAACCCCCGCCTCATAGCGGCCGCCAAGAAAGCCATGGACGAGCGCGGCTACGGCATGTCCAGCGTGCGCTTCATCTGCGGCAAGCAGGACCTGCACCGCCAGCTGGAGGAAGCCATCTCGGCCTATTTCCACACCGACGACACCATACTCTACGCAGCCTGCTTCGACGCCAACGGCGGAGTCTTCGAGCCCCTGCTAACCGCAGAGGACGCCATCATTTCCGACGCCCTCAACCACGCCTCCATCATCGACGGCGTGCGCCTCTGCAAGGC
>JAEELG010000019.1 GCA_016288775.1 Bacteroidales bacterium
ATGCGCTGCTCAAGCTTCTCCAGCGAGGCTTCGCGCTCGGAGCCGCCAATGATCTCGCCGATCTTCGGGAAGCGGACGTCCATGCCGCGGCCGGTCCTGCCGTCTTCGTTCTGCTTCATATAGAAGGCCTTGATATCCTTCGGGAAGTCGATGAGGATCACGGGTTTGCCGAAATGTTTCTCAACGAGGTAGCGCTCATGCTCGCTCTGGAAGTCGGTGCCCCAGTGGACCGGATACTCGAACTGGACGCCGTCTGCGACCGCTTTCTCGAGAATCTCGACCGCCTGCGTGTACGTGACGCGCTCGAAGGCGATGCCGAGAACGCTCTGCAGGCGCTCCAGCAGTCCGTCATCGTATTTGTCGTTGAGGAATTTGAGGTCGTCTGCGCAATGGTCCAGGGCATACTGGACGAGGTATTTGACAAATTCCTCGGCGAGCGCCATGTTGTCCTCGATGTCATAGAAGGCCATTTCCGGCTCGATCATCCAGAACTCCGCAAGGTGGCGCGGGGTGTTGGAATTCTCGGCGCGGAAGGTAGGTCCGAAGGTGTAGATCTCGCCGACGGCCGTGGCGCCGAGCTCGCCTTCGAGCTGGCCGCTGACGGTCAGGGAGGTCTTCTTCCCGAAGAAATCCTTGCTGAAATCGACTTTCCCGTTGTGGACGGGGACCTTCGTGAGATCGAGCGTCGTCACCTGGAACATATCTCCTGCGCCTTCTGCGTCGGACTCGGTGATGAGCGGCGTGTGCAGATAGACGAAGCCTTTGTCGTTGAAGAATTTATGGATGGCGAACGCCATGGCGTGACGGATGCGGAGAATGGCACCGAAGGTGTTGGTCCGGAGCCGCATGTGCGCGACGCTGCGGAGGTACTCGAGGGAGGTATCCTTCTTCTGGAGCGGGAAGCGCATCGGGTCGCAGGTGCCGAGCACCTTCAGGCCGGTGGCCTGGATCTCGACGGCCTGTCCGCTGCCGAGCGACGCGACCAGCATGCCCCGTACCTCGAGGCTGGCTCCGGTGGTGATATCCTTGATCAGATCCTCGCTGAAGAGGTCCGTCGAGGCGACGACCTGGATATTATTGATGGTCGACCCGTCGTTGAGCGCGATGAATTTGACTTGTTTGTTGCCTCTCTTGGTCCTGACCCAACCCTTTGCGAGCACCTCGGCACCGGGCTCCGACGCCAGGAGGTCCTTGACTTTTGTCCTTCTTAGTTGTTCCATAAAAACTGCGTAATCTCTAAATCATACAAAGATAGACAAAAAAAAGGATGCCTCCAAGAGGCATCCTTTAATTGAAAGCAATCGGATGATGTTATTCGGCCGGTTTGCGGGCAGAATACATGATCTTGAGCGCGGAGCACCTCCGGAGCTCCTGCTTGACATCCGTAACAATACCCATTCTCACGTCTTCATCGGCGCGGATGGCAACCGTCATATAGGAACGGTCTGCCTCGCTCATGGCATCACGCTCGGCGGCGATGAAGTCGCGGATATCGTCCACAGTCTTGAAGGAATCGTTCAGCTGGATACGGGCGTCGGTTCCGTACATGCCCTGAAGGCTTCTGATCGGGGTACCGATGTTGATGTAGGAGGAGAGGTCCTTGCGCTCGAGCTTGGCGACTTCCGACGCCTGCGGGAGCTTGACAATGACCTTGTTCTCCGTTTCCCGGAGCTGGGTCGTCACCATAAAGAAGAACAGGAGCATGAAGACGATATCGGAAAGCGATCCGGAAGAAATGCCCGGAACGTCTCTCTTGTCATTTGATCCACCAAATTTAGACATAGCTTATCCTCCTATTTCTTTTTGCCGCCTACATCCTTCGGCTCAGCCTCAGAGATGTTCTGGGGAATGGCCTTCTTGATAATGTCCTGCTTGTCTTCGTCGAGCAGGTTGAACTTGCGGCCGAAGCGCTGCAGGGACAGTTCGTCACGCAGTTCGTTGACGGCTTTGACAAGCTCATTCTGGACGGCGATGTAGGCCTGGTAGCTGGTACCACGGTCGTTCTGCAGGGAAATGACGCCTTTGGAGACGGGGTAATTTCCGAGTCCTTCGATCTGCTTCATTTCCTTTTCGGGCAGGTTGGGGTCGTCGGCAGGGTTGGCGATGAATTCTTTGATCTTGTCTTTGAGCAGGGAGACATCGAGGGCTTCGTTACCGGCAAAAAGCTTGTCCGCCGAATTGATACGGACGATGATGATGTTACGACGGTTGACCTTCTGGTCTTCGGCCTTCTGTTCCTTGTCGGGAATGGGGGGAAGACGACGCTGCAGACCGGCCTGATCACCCATGGTGGTGGTCATCAGGAAGTAGCAGAGAAGGAGGAACGCGATGTCCGCCGTCGAACTCGAGTTGATGCCCGGTGTTTTTTTCTTGCCCATAGTCTATGCTTTTTTGCTGCGGAGAGCCATTACGATCTCGCCCACGATGATCGACAGGATGGCGGTGCCACCGAGGATGTAGGTGAGGTTGAGAACGGTATCAGTGAGTTTGAGGGTACCCTGCGAAGGCAATACCTCTCCGGTATAGCCCTGTGCAGGCGCGCCTTTGGCAAGCAGGAAAGCCAGACCACAGAGCGCGGCGGCCCCGGCAAGCACGATGACGAGCTTGATGAGGTTTTTGGGGTTTGTGGTGGCCGTGATGTACAGGCCTACACAAACGATTGCCGCAATAGCCAGGCCGAGCATGCCATATGCCCAACCGAGGAGCGCGTCAACCGATCCCTCGCTGAACTTGCCGATGAAAGCGACATAGCACAGCAGGGCGACGGATGCGACGAGCAGCACCCAGAGGCATATCTTGAACAGCTTTGCGTAAAACTTTTTCTCCATTATCGGTATGGCTTAAGGGGTTTACTTCTTCTCGTAGAATTTGGTGATGGTGTCCACGAAGCGGATCGAGGAGTCTTCCATGTCGATGGAGAGGTTGTCGATCTTGGCGAGGATGTAGTTGTAGAACACCTGGAGAATCATGGCCACGATGAGACCGCCGACGGTGGTGATAAGGGCGACCTTCATACCGCCTGCAACGACGTTCGGGGAAATGTCACCGGCAGCCTGAATGGCGTCGAAGGCCTGGATCATACCGATAACCGTTCCGAGGAATCCGAGTGACGGAGCCAGTGCGATG
>JAEELG010000020.1 GCA_016288775.1 Bacteroidales bacterium
CTCTGCCTGCCCGGGAACGCGGATGCCACGGCGGTGGTGATGGTCAGCGGCAGCGGCCAGCAGGATCGCGACGAGACCCTCATGGAGCATAAGCCTTTCGCCGTGCTGGCAGACGCACTCGCCCGCGCCGGCATCGCCTCCCTGCGGTACGACGATCGCGGCTGCGGCGGCTCCGGCGGCGTCTTTGCCGATGCCACCACAGCGGATTTCGCCACCGATGCAGCAGCGGCCGTTCGCTTCCTGAAGCAGCGCGGATACGGCAAGGTCGGCCTTGTCGGCCATAGCGAGGGCGGCACCATCGCCTTCATGCTGGCAGGAGCCGAGGAGCCCGGCGACGGCACGCCCGATTTCATCGTCAGCCTTGCCGGCATGGCCGACAGGGGCGACAGCACGCTTCTGCGTCAGACGATAAAGATGCTCGAGCTTAACGGCGCTCCTGAGTCAGTTGCCAAATTTGCGGCAAAGACTACTTATAAGAAGACGGTCAAGATGGGAGGCAAATGGATGGAGGCTTTCGTGGCCCTCGACCCTGCACCGTACATCTCCCGCATCCAGTGCCCCGTGCTTGCGCTCAACGGCTCGAAAGACAGCCAGGTCATTCCTGAGTACAACCTCAGCAAGGTCGAGGCCCTGTGCCCGGCCGCTGACTGCCGCCTCTATCCGGATCTGAACCACCTCTTCCAGCACTGCACCACCGGCCTCAGCACCGAGTACTCCAAGATCGAAGAAACCTTCTCGGAAGAAGTCATCTCCGACATAGTCGCCTGGATAAGGGAACGTTAGGGAAAGGTAGTCAGCTACATTTCAGCTTCGGCAAAGAAGCTGAAATGTACGCGGCCGTAGCAGCGTTCTTTGACGAAGTGGGGGTGCTCCTTGAAGGAGTACTCGCCGCCGTGCTCGAGGATGAAGTAGCAGCCGGGGTGGAGGATGCCGGCGCCCAGGACCTTGTCCGGGATGCCGTCCAGGCCCTCCAGGGCGTAGGGCGGATCGGCGAAGACTATGTCGAATTTCTCGCGGCAGATGGGGAGGAAGTCGAAGACGTTGGCATGGACGGCGGTGACCTCCGGCAGGCCGAGCCTGGCGGCTTCGCGTTTGATGAACGCCGCGTTGTCGCGCGACATTTCTACACAGTATACGCGCGCGGCCCCGCGTGAGGCGAACTCGTAAGAAACTGCTCCGGTGCCGCCGAAAAGGTCCAGCACTTTCAGGTCTTCGAATTCGTACTCGTTTCCAAGAATGTTGAAAAGACCCTCACGGGCGAAGTCGGTGGTCGGCCTCGCCTTATAACCCATCGGGGGATATATCGTCTTGCCTTTGAGGCGTCCGCCGATAATTCTCATCTTTTGACGCTGCGTCCCCGGAGCCACTGTCCGAAGACCCGAAAAAATGGGGGAAAAGGGTCTCCGGACAGTGGCTCCGGGGACTTGCTGTCTACCGTCCGCTTTCCACCGCCTTGAAATAGCGGTACAGGGCCATTTCCTGGTCGGCCGTAAGGGGGGTGCGGAAACGGATGGTCGTTACCTCGGGATTGAGCTGCAGCGACTTCATGGCCAGCAGTATGTAGTACTGGGCGGTAACGAAGTCGGGCGCTGCGAAGGAATTGGCCAGCAGCAGGCTCCTGCCCTGTGCTATGGCCAGCGACAGCTCGCCGCCATCCCATGAGCACATAAGCTTGTTGTACTCGGGGCACGACGGCAGATCCAGCAGGACAGAAAAAATCTCCGGAGGGGCGGAGGCCTCTCCGGAGTATATCAATACGGCACCGTAGCCGGGAATCTGCTTGTGTGCAACACTCTCGCCGTCACCGATCTGTGCAACCGCAGCCAGCGCTTCACGCGCGGTCGCCGGGTCGAAGAAGTTGACGGGAACGAGTGTGAACACGCTTCCTACTCCCAGTTACCGGCGTTGTTGTTAGGCGCGGTGATGCTGCCGACCTGCAGACCCTCGTAGCGGTTCTGGTCGCGGCGGTCGGCGTCGAGGTTGATGCGGAGCTGGTTGTCAAGACCCTTGAGAAGGAGCTTGTACGGCATCTTGGCCTCGAACAGAGGCACGGGCACGCCGGAGACCATGTGGGTTTCTGCAGCCATTTCCACAGGCTCGCCTCCGGAGAAAGGAATGGTGGCCAGGGAGTCGATGCAGAAGTCGTCGCGGCGGAGGAACAGGGTGTCCTTGACCGGGATCTGGGTTACGACGGAGAACACGAGGTCCTTGTCGCCGTTCTGATACATCTCATAGAGTTTCTCGGGAGTGATCTTGCGGTTTGCCTTCTTGACCTTCTCGGTGTGGGCCCATGCGATGGAGTCGTCGGCGGAGCCGATCTGCATGACCACTGCCATCTTTCCGTTCTCGTAGAAATTCTTGAGGGAGTCGATGGTGGAGACAAACTTGCCGTTGACACTCTTGTAGGCAACCTGCAGGGTGCGGATGTCCTTGAGACGCTGGATAGCCACCGTCTCGCGCCTTTCTTTCTGCTTGTTGAAGTTGACGGGCTTCATGATGCTGCTGTAGATAGCGTACACCAGGGCCAGGATTCCGATAAGAAGGAGGACCTCCAGAACGATCTTTAATGCTTTGTTCATTTTATGTGTTATTATTTGTTTCAACAGTCGGACAAAGTTATAAAAATGATTTATGAAATGCAATATTATTGTTAAATTTGCATCGTGGAATACAGGAAAGAGGCCCTTCAGCTGAGCGAACGCATTGACCGGGCGCACGTTGTGACGACCATCTGCCACGCCCGCCCCGACGGCGACGCGGCAGGAGCCAGCGTGGCCATGGCGAGCTGGCTGGAGACCTGCAGGGGCAAGGATTCCGCAATGATTTTTCCCGACGCGGCCCCCGACACCCTGGACTTCCTTTACGGTTCCAAACTCCCGATCTGCAGCCACGCCGAAGCCGCCGACAGGCTGTCCCGCACCGACCTGCTGATCTGCCTCGACTTCAACACCCCCTCCCGAGTGGAGGAGCTTGAGCCGCTGCTCAGGGCCTTCCCCGGTCCCAAGGTGCTGATCGACCACCACGAAGAGCCGTCCCGCTCCGACTTCGAGCTCTGCATCAGCGAAACATGCACGTCGTCCACCTGCGAGCTGCTTTTCGACATACTGATGAACATGCCTGACGTCGCCGGCGACGCCTCCGTGCTCCCGCAAAGGTGCGCCACCGCGCTGCTCACGGGCATGACCACCGACACCAACAACTTCGCCAACTCGGTGTGGCCCGGCACCCTGCAAATGGCTTCCGCGTTGCTTGCATCCGGAGTCGACAGGGACGCCGTCATCGACCGCCTGTACTGCTCGGAGCGCCCCAACCGCCTCGCGGCCCAGGGAGAGATGCTCGACCGCATCACCGAACTCCTGCCCGAGGGCGCCGCGGTCACCGTGCTGCCGCAGAGCTTCTTCGACCGCCACGACCTGCGCGACGGCGAGACCGAAGGCTTCGTCAACCTGCCGCTGGCGATCAGGGAGGTGCGCCTCAGCATCCTCGCCCGCGAAGACGGCGACCGCTTCCGCGTGTCGATACGTTCCAAGCGTGGAATTTCCGCCCGTATGCTCGCCAAAACCCGTTTTCACGGAGGCGGGCACGAGCAGGCCGCCGGAGGGCGTATCCTCATCCCGGACGACGTCGCGTCGCCGGGCGAAGTGGACGCCTACGTCAGGGCCGTCACGGCACGGTTCATGCAGGAAAACCAAACCCGGAAAACTGAAGAATGAAAAAGACAATCATATTGACTATCCTCGCAGCAGTCCTGTGCTGCGGATGCGCACACAGCGTCAAATCCGGCGCCAGCGACGCAGCGAAAAGGTATATCGAAGCCTGGGTGCAGGTGCAGAAGCAGATGCATCCCGAATATGCATGGAAGAAGACCGACCTCGGTTCGTGGATACTGGAAGACGTTCCCGGCAAGGGCAATGTCGTCGGCACTTTCGAGGATTCCCTGTACCTCAGGGTCAACTATACCGTTTACGATCTCGAGGGCAACATCACCGCCACCACTTCCGAGATTGTGAGCAAGCAGCTGGGCGAGTACGACGAAACCTACTACTACGGCCCCCTGGTATGGTACGCCAACGGCATCTACGCCGGCCTTGAGGAGATGTTCAAGGACATGAGCGACGGATCCCGCCGCCGCATGCTGATCCCTTCGTGGCTGATGACTTACGACCGCTACGAAACGGAGCAGGAGTACATGGACAACGCCGACGAGAAGACCGCATCCATCTATGACGTCGAACTGGTCGAGCACTTCCCGTACATCCAGCAGTGGTCCGCCGACTCGGTCGGCCGCTACCTGGCTGCCAACTATCCGAAGAAGTTCAGCACCAACCCTTACGCCGCTACCGCCGATTCGTCCGGCGCCTTCGGCTTCTGGTACATTCAGGAAAAGGCTCCCGCCGACACCGTGACGCTTAAGGATACCACTGTGTATATCAATTACATAGGCCGCTTGCTGAACGGTAAGGTTTTCGACACCACGATACGCGATACCGCCATCTTCTACGGCCTCTCGCGCGACAAGACTTACGAGCCGGTTTCGATAACCTTCGGCAGCACATGGTCCGACGTCACCATGGGCAGCGAGGGCAGCAGCGTCATCCAGGGCTTCGCCCGCACGCTCTGCAAGATGAAGAGCTACGAAAAGGGAACCGGAATCTTCATCTCGTCGCTGGGCTATGGTTACAAAGGCTCCGGGTCCACGATTCCGGGCTATTCGCCTCTCCGTTTCGATATCGAAATCGTAGATAATCCGAATTAAAGATGGCAGATGCAGGTGCGGCGCCGCTTGAACTCGGCACTGAGAAAATAGGCACACTGTTGCGAAAGTTCGCCGTCCCGGGCATCATCGCCCAGACGGCGGCTTCGTTGTACAATATGGTGGACAGCATCTACATCGGGCACATTCCCGACGTGGGTTCGTACGCCATCTCGGGCCTCGCCGTCACCTTCCCGCTTATGAACATCAGCATCGCGCTCGGCACTCTCGTGGGCGTGGGAGCCATGACTCTGATCTCCATCATGCTGGGGCAGAAGAAATATGAGTCGGCCTGCAAGGTGCTTTCCAACACGCTGACGCTCAATGTCATAATCGGCGTGGTCTTCACCATCGTGGCGCTGGCCTTCCTGGACCCGATCCTGTATTTCTTCGGGGCGAGCGAGAGGACCATCCCGTTTGCCAGGGACTACATGACCATCATCATCCTGGGCAACACCTTCACGCACCTGCTGCACGGATTCAACGGCATAATCCGCTCTTCCGGGCATCCCAAGACGGCCATGGGACTCACCCTCTTCACGGTGATTTCCAATGCGATACTGGACCCCATCTTCATCTTCGGACTGGGAATGGGCATCAAGGGCGCAGCTCTCGCCACCGTCATCTGCCAGATCCTCGCCCTGGTCTACACATTCAAGTTCCTGGGCGACAAGAAGCACTTCCTGCACTTCTCCAAGCCGCTGTTCCGGCTTAACGGCCGCATAGCACGCCAGTCGCTGGCCATCGGACTCGGCCCCTTCATGATGAACGTGGCCGCGAGCCTCGTGGCGCTGTTCGTGAACCAGCAGCTGCGCAAGTACGGCGGTGACCTCGCCATTGGCGCGTACGGCATCGTGAACCGCTTCGTGATGCTCTTCGCCATGATCTGCATGGGCTTCAACCAGGGTCTGCAGCCCATTGCGGGCTACAATTTCGGCGCACGCCAGTACAAAAGGGTGAAGGAGGTCTTCATCCTGACCGCCAAGTGGGAGGTGCTGGTGACCACGGTCTGTTTCCTGATCGCCATGTTCGTGCCTCAGGTTGCGGCGGGCATGTTCACCAACGATCCGGAACTGCTCGGGCTGTCCTCGCGCGGCATGCGCATCATGTGCTCCGGCTTCGCGCTGGTGGGCTTCGGCATGGCGTCGGGCAACTTCTTCCAGTGCCTCGGCATGGTCAAGAAGTCCATTTTCCTGTCGCTCTCGCGCCAGCTCCTTTTCCTGCTGCCGTTCATTTACACCCTGCCCCTGTGGTTCCAGGAAACGGGTGTGTGGATCAGTTTCCCCATTTCCGACATCCTGAACATCATAGTGTCTGCGATCTTCATCGCCGGCCTGTTCAAGAAGTTCAACCTCATGAACGACGGCGACGATCCCGAGCTGCTGGGAGGCATCACCACCACCCGCAGGGTCGACCATCCCACGCTCCAGCGTGCATTCTCCAACCTGAGGCGATTCCTGCCCTTCAATAATTCCACCCGCGTATGATAAGCCAGGAACAACTTAAAGAGCTGATGCAGCGCACGGAAGCGCTGAGCAAGTATCTGAAGATAGACGACAAGCGCGCCGACGTGGCAGAACGCGAGGCGCACAGCCAGGCGCCCGGTTTCTGGGACGACCCCAAGGAGGCGGAGGCCTTCCTCAAGAAGATGAACTCCGTGAAGTCCTGGGTGACTGCGTACGACAGCCTGCATTCGCAGGTGGAAGACCTGGAGGTGCTTATGGAACTCGATCCCGAGGGCGAAGATACCGACAAGGCCTACGCCGACGCCCAGAACGCGCTGGAGGACCTGGAACTCAGGAACATGCTTGGCGCGGAAGGCGACAACCTGGGCGCCGTGCTCACCATCAATTCCGGAGCCGGCGGCACCGAGGCCAACGACTGGAGCGCCATGCTCATGCGCATGTACCAGCGCTGGGGCGAGCGCAACGGCTACAAGATGACCGTCACCGAGCTCATCGAGGGCGACGAGGCGGGCATCAAGTCCTGCACCATTCAGTACGAAGGCGACTACGCCTACGGCTATCTGAAGGCCGAATCCGGCGTGCACCGCCTGGTGCGCATCTCTCCCTTCAACGCCCAGGGCAAGCGCCAGACCACCTTCAGCAGCGTGTTCGTGTACCCGCTGGTTGACGACAGCATCAACATAGAGATCAACCCATCCGACATCGAGTGGGACACCTTCCGCAGCGGCGGGCACGGCGGGCAGAACGTCAACAAGGTCGAGACCGGCGTGCGCGTGCGCCACATTCCCACCGGCATCACGGTGGAGAACACCGAAACGCGCTCGCAGCAGGACAACCGCCAGCGGGCCCTCCTCATCCTGAAATCGCGCCTGTACGACATCGAGCTCAAGAAGCGCCAGGAGAAGCAGGCGGAGCTCGAAGGGCAGAAGAAACGCATAGAGTGGGGGAGCCAGATACGCTCATACGTGCTGCACCCCTACAAGATGGTGAAGGACCTCCGTACCGGCTGGGAGACCGCCGACACCCAGGGCGTGCTCGACGGCGACCTGAACGCCTTCATGAAAGAATTTTTAATGAACAACTAAGATATGGCAGAATTCAAGTATGCGCCCATGTTCCAGCTCGGCGCGGACACAACTGAGTACTACAAGATTCCGGGATCCGAAAAGCTTGTAAAGACATCCAAGTTCGGCGGCCTTTGCGGTTGCGGCGGAAAAACCATCCTGGAGGTATCTCCCGAGGCCCTTACACTTGTCGCGCAGCAGTCTTTCCACGACTGCGAGTTCATGCTTCGCCGCTCCCACAACGAGCAGGTGGCGAAGATACTGCACGACCCCGAGGCCTCCGAAAACGACAAATACGTAGCCCTGCAGTTCCTCCGCAACGCCGAGACCGCAGTCAAGGGCGTGCTGCCGTTCTGCCAGGACACCGGTACCGCCATCATCCATGGCGAGAAAGGCCAGGGAGTGTGGACCGGATTCGAAGACGAAGAGGCCCTGAGCCGCGGCGTGTTCAACACCTTTACGCAGGAGAACCTCCGCTATAGCCAGAACGCCCCGCTGGACATGTACAACGAGGTCAACACAAAGTGCAACCTGCCCGCCCAGATCGACATCGAGGCCACCCATGGCAACGAATACCGTTTCATCATGGTGGCCAAGGGAGGCGGCAGCGCCAACAAGACCTATTTCTATCCCATGACCAAGGCCACCATCCAGAACGAAGGCACCCTGCTTCCGTTCCTGGTGGAGAAGATGAAGAGCCTCGGAACGGCGGCCTGCCCTCCCTACCACATCGCGTTCGTGATCGGCGGCACTTCCGCAGAGAAGAACCTCCTCACCGTGAAGCTCGCCAGCATCAAATACTACGACAGCCTGCCCACCACCGGCGATGAGACCGGCCGCGCCTTCCGCGACGTCGACCTGGAGCAGAAGCTCCTCATGGAGGCGGCCAAAATCGGCCTCGGGGCACAGTTCGGAGGCAAATATCTGGCCCACGACATCCGCGTGATCCGTCTCCCGCGCCATGGTGCCAGCTGCCCTATCGGCATGGGCGTCAGCTGCTCTGCCGACCGCAACATCAAGAGCAAGATCAACGCCGACGGCGTTTGGATCGAGAAGATGGACATGAACCCGTCGGAGCTGATTCCGGAGGAGTACCGCCGTCCAGGCGAGGGCCCGAAGGGCATCGTAATCGACCTCGACGAGGGCATCGACGCCGTGCGCGCCGAACTTTCGAAGTACCCGGTCAGCACCCGCGTGAACCTTAACGGCACCATCATAGTGGCCCGCGATATCGCCCACGCAAAGTTGAAGGCCAGGCTCGATGCCGGCGAAGGCCTGCCTCAGTACTTCAAGGACCACCCGGTGCTCTACGCCGGCCCGGCCAAGACCCCGGAAGGATATCCTTGCGGCTCCATGGGCCCCACTACGGCCAACCGTATGGACCCGTATGTCGACGAATTCCAGGCCAACGGCGCTTCGCTGGTGATGATCGCCAAGGGCAACCGCACCCAGCAGGTCACCGATGCCTGCAAGAAGCATGGCGGATTCTACCTCGGCACTATCGGAGGAGTCGCCGCCATCCTGGCTCAGAACAATATCAAGAGCATCGAGTGCGTCGAGTTCCCCGAACTGGGCATGGAAGCCGTCTGGAAGATACGCGTGGAGGATTTCCCGGCCTTCATCCTGGTTGACGACAAGGGCAACGATTTCTTCAAGACCATAGGACTGTAGTTTATGATAGAGATAATCCAGGTCAACATCTCCGGCGAGGACAAGCCGGGCCTGACCGCCGAACTTACGGGCATCCTGGCCCGCTACGACGCGTTCATCCTCGACATCGGCCAGTCCAATATCCACAAGTCGCTGGCGCTGGGCATCCTGTTCCGCACCACTACCGAGCAGTCGGGCTTCATCATGAAGGACCTGCTGTTCGAGGCCACGCGCCTCGGGGTTCAGATACGCTTCACGCCCATCGAGCGTGAGCAGTACGACGCCTGGGTGGCCCGTCAGGGACGCAACCGCTACATCGTCACCCTGCTCGGCAGGGAAGTCACGGCTGCGGAGATAGCCGAGGTGTCGGCGCTGATTACCCGCTACGGCCTGAACATCGACGCCATCAAGCGCCTTACCGGCCGCATGCCGCTGGAGGGGCCAACGGGCAAGTATTGCATCGAGCTTTCCATCCGTGGTCAACTGACTGCAGACCAGCGCCTTGAGTTCCAGCAGGAGCTCATGTCACGCTCGGGCTCCGGCCTCGACATTTCCTTCCAGAAAGACGATATCTACCGCCGTTCGCGCAGGCTGATCTGCTTCGACATGGACTCCACCCTGATAGGGACCGAGTGCATCGACGAGCTTGCGGAGCGCGCCGGGGTAGGCGCACAGGTGAGGGCCATCACCGAGTCTGCAATGCGCGGCGAGATCGACTTCAAGGAGAGCTTCACGCGCCGCGTGGCGCTGCTCAAGGGCCTGGACGTCAGCGTGATGGAGGATATCGCCAAAAATATGCCTTTCAACGAGGGCCTGGAGCGCATGATGCGTATCCTGAAGATGGTGGGCTACAAGACCGCCATCCTGTCCGGAGGATTCACCTATTTCGGCAACTACCTCAAGCAGAAGTTCGGTTTCGACTACGTGTACGCCAACGAGTTGGAGATAGAGGACGGAAAGCTCACCGGACGCTACCAGGGCGAGGTTGTGGACGGCCGCCGCAAGGCCGAGCTGCTCAAGTTCCTCTGCCAGATGGAAGGCATCCACCAGGAGCAGTCCGTGGCCGTGGGCGACGGCGCCAACGACCTCCCGATGCTCGGCCTCGCCGGCCTCGGCATCGCCTACCACGCCAAGCCCAAGGTCAAAGCCACCGCCGACCAGAACCTGTCTACGATAGGCCTGGACGGCATCCTGTACTTCCTTGGCCTCAAGGATTCCCAGATAGACCCGTTCTAGCAAATTATGTCATCGATAATAAAGAAATGGACCGGCACCAGCCTTGTGCTGCGCATA
>JAEELG010000021.1 GCA_016288775.1 Bacteroidales bacterium
AAAAGGTGTCGCTGAATCCGCTCTACTTCATTGGCGGAGCCGCCTTGGTGCTGCTGATTGTGCTGGGCGTAGTGGTCCTGAACTGCCTCCGCATCGCCCGCGCCAATCCGGTGGAATCCTTGAAGAATGAATAGCATGAAAAGTTACCTTAAATTCCTATCCCGCAACAAGTTATACACCGCCATCGAGGCGGTGGGACTGGCCGTGAGCCTGGCGTTTGTGATCATTATTGGCAGTTATACCTGGCAACAATATGCCGTGACGCGTGAGAATCCAGACGGCGAAAGGGTCTATGTCCCCGGACTGCCTTCATTCCCTTCGCTTACATACGGATTCCCTGATGTTATTACAGATATTCCGGAGATTGAAGCAGTTTCCCGTATGTGCGTAGTGGTGAATCATCCAAAGATCCACGGCGAGCAGGTAAAAGCTCACAGTGCCGGTGTAGAACCAGCGTTTTTCGAGATATGTCCCCAGTTCCGCTTTGTAGAAGGGAATGCCGATGTACTTTCGGCGATTTCCAGTGTCATTCTTTCAGAATCTTTTGCCAAAAAGAATAATCTCGTAGTTGGAAATGACATTGAAATCAATGGCAACAGTTATGTGGTTGGAGCCATTTTGGAGGACTTGAAGGGTACTGTTATCGAGCCATATGATTTATTCCTGAATGCGGCAATCTACAAGGATTATTGGCAGCCGTTCGACAACTACGGCAGTACGGTTACGCTGATCAAGGTGCACCCCGGAACAGACAGGAATGTTCTCTATGACAAACTGGAGGCTGTTTGCAAGGAGGTTTATCCAAACATCTATGGCCGTTCTTTCTTTGAGCAATTGGTGCTTTCACGCTACGATGAGCTGTTTTTCAAGGAAACGAACGGTGTCTTCCGGCACGGAGACAAAGACACGCTCAGGATTTTGATGCTGGTTGGACTGCTATTGCTGATTTCTGCAATTCTGAACTATATCAACCTGTCCGTCGCTCTCACTGGGAAAAGGGCCAAGGAGATGGCTGTCAGACAGTTGTCCGGAGCATCGAAGATCAGTATAACAGGGAAATACATAGTCGAATCCATTGCCTTTACCGCCGTTTGCTTTGCAGCGGGGCTCCTTTTGGCAGAAGCATTTTGTCCGGCAATGAATAGGCTGCTGAATGACCCGGATATCCCGATACGGGTCGTCTGGTCTCCGGGTTATGTAATGGCATACATTGTCATCATACTGCTTGTGGGGGCTCTCTGTGGAATTTTCCCGGCGATGATGGCCAGCCGCTACAAGCCTGTAGAAGTGATGAAAGGAGGGTATCGGCGCAAAAGCAAGATGGTGTTCAGCAAGGTTTTCATCGTGCTGCAGAACGCGCTTGCAGTGATTCTGATAGCGCTGGCTATCACTATGGAGGCTCAGATGCGCAAGACACAGACCCGGCCGATGCATTGCGACATCGCCGACAAATTCTTTATGCTGAGCTACTCCTACGATGATGTTACTCCCTTAAGAGATATGCTGGAAGCGCTTCCCTGTGTAAAAAGGGTGGGCAAATGCACCGGCGTGCCCGGAATGATCACGATGGGTCAGTATAGCACCACCAGAGACGGGCAAGACATTCTCTTCAAGCATTTGAGGATGGACAGCACCGCTTTTGCGATGCTCCGCTTTGAAATCCTTGAAGACTACGGCGCTCCGCTTTACAATAGCGTTTGGTTTTCTGATGAGAGTTTTGCTGCGTGTGGATTCGACGAAGACTACCACGATGTCGGGGATCTTGCCAGACGGACGAAGGGCTGCGAGCAGACTGCGGGTGTTTTCAAAGCCTTCCCTACAAATCCGGCCAATATAGGTTCGGAGGATTATGCCATCATCTCCCTGATGAAACCGGAAGACATTATGGCGAACGGGTGGGTGATTGAGACGACTGGGGACAGGAAAGAGGCCGAAAAGCAGATCCTTAATGCCTATGATACGTTTGTAAAAGAACACGAGGACTCTGGAAACAATCATTTTTGGGTTGACGAGAACATCGCCGAAGCCTGGAAACCGGCCCGCAACAATATGCGTCTGGTGGAGATATTTATGCTCCTTTCCATCATCATCGCCCTTCTTGGGCTGGTGGCAATGAGTACTTACTATGCCGACGAGAAATCACGCGACATCGCCGTCCGCAAGGTCTTTGGCGGAACTGTAGATTCCGAGACCCGAAGAACAATCCGGGAGTATATGGCGCTCGTTGGCATCGCCTGCGTCATCGGCATTCCGATTGCGGTCTATGCCGCGCAGGAATACCTCAAAGACTTCATTTACAGGCTGGAGGGCTATTGGTGGATATTCGTGTTGGCCGTGCTGCTCACCGGGCTTATCGCCTTTGTCTCCGTTATCTGGCAAACCCTGAAGGCGGCGAAGACCAATCCGGCTGTTGAATTGAAAAAAGAATAGATTCTTCGCTGCGCTCAGAATGACAAAAAAGTGCTCAGAATGACAGTTCAGTCCTCCATATTCTGCTGGAAGCCAATCTTCCGCCGTGGCTCTTTCTTCTT